>NZ_CEZPJD010000002.1:0-50299 GCF_983059655.1 Okeania sp. | reverse complement strand
ACAGGAGTCAGCATTCCCTCACAGGAGTCGGCGTTCCGCAAGCGAGCTGTCGGCGACGCGGGGTCTGACCGCTATTGCCTACTGCCAAATGAGCTGCGCACAGCGCTATAAGTGTTTGTAGTGCGGGCATCTTGCCCGCGATGGAGTGTAGCTCCTTAATAGACATCTCCAAAAATCAAAAATAAAATCAATTCTTATCCATAAATCATTAATTATTTTTCTGTTGCCTGTTGCCTCTTTTCTGGAGATGTCTAATGGAATCTGCTGTAACTACAAACTACTAAAAATCATACAATCATTTAGCAACGCCAATTATTTTAAAGTAATAACAGTTTTCACTACACCGGCACGTTGCCCCCACGCCGTCATTTCAATTTCACAACCAGCAAAACCTTTAATTACCCACTCAACATGACAGCGATAATCATTACCTCGAGCAGAATTAACAAAAGCTTTATTCGATCGCCCCTCCAAATGACCTATTTCCTGTAACTGCTTCCCACTAAGCAAAACTACACTTTCAGGCAAAGTCAACATCACCTCTATAGGTCGAACACTTTTTCCTTCCCTAGCTTTTTCACTGGTATAAGTAGGCAAAAATCCCTGATTTTCCAACTGCACCACTACCAGATAAATATCGCCACCCTGATGCTCAACTACCGTCTGACTCACTGCCAAACGAGGTGACATCAAAGCATGAGAAATAGCAAATTGACAATGTTGCTCGCACAACTTTGGTAAATATTCCACAGGAGCATTTTGCCAAACCTCCTTATAATTCCATCCACCAATTTCTACAGCACCCAGTTGCGGATGTTCAAACGGTTCCCAGTCAATAAAACCCTTCCCTCCCAACTTTTCATCATTCCACTGCATCAATTTCAAATCGTCTGAAACAGGATGGTGTCGTAACCACTTAAGATAATCTTCCTTCTTAACACCCGCTGCGGTAGGTGCATCCCAAAGCTCTATAATAAAACCAAACCAACCAAAGCGATCGTAACAATAATCATCCATTGCACCATAAGTCTTCTGATTGGCAGGATAGCAAAAGTTATGATAAACCGAAACACATTCATAACCAGTAATTTCAGTACCCTTTTCCCCAATCAAATTGTAAATTTCCAAATCCTCCACAGGCAAGCGATCGTCTGGATAAATGCTATAAGGACGTAAAATTACCGCAGAAAAGGTATGATAACTAATGAAACCATTAATATTAGAATGCTCGCGCCAAAATTCTGCTACAGCACGAGTTTCCGGTTCAGAAAAAGGAAAATCTCCAGCACCTGTTTGTTTTCCCTCCGGTTGCCATTCATAAGGAAAATTACGATTAAAATCCATTCCTTCCAGTGTGGGAGCAATTTTAATATCGTAACCATTATAGTTTTTGATAATTCCCTCTTGCAGAATAGTATAGTAAGTGCCTCCAAATTCATCGGGTTCGCGACGCACCATTATTCTAGGGTCTTCTGATGAAATTTTCCACGCTCCACAATCATCTTTGAGTCGCATCTGCAAAATTAACCCATCCCCATTTACATCTTCCCAATGGAGTCCGTCACGTTCTTCGGGATATGGATAATGACGAATACTAGATCGCAATCTTTGGGGAGTTGTTAAATATTGTTCTGCTCCGTCAACAGCAATACGAGGTAATACATAAACTGTGTAGTTGTCTAATAAACGAGTAATTTGAGGTTCGCTAGAATAATTATTTAGTAGGTGATAAATAATATATAGAGCAACAGCAGAACCTGTAACTTCTCCAGCATGAATATTAGCATCAATCCAATATCCAGGTTTTTCTTTTGCTTTTCCTATATTTTGATTAGTAACAGTAGCTAAGAAAATATCCAGTCCACCATAGCTTTTACCAACAACTTTTAACTCAATCAAATGGGGATTACTTTCACTCATTTGATACAAAAAATTCACCACTTCTTGATATGTATAGTAGTGGCTAAAGTCAAACCCTGATTCTATCATTTTAAATTATTAAGTCTCTATATATAGTAATCTTATTTGAATTGTGAGATATTGTAGATTCTAGGGAGTAGGGAATAGGCAATAGGGAACAGGTATGAGAGAAACACCAAAGTAATAAAATTATCGCGAATGATTTAGGATTACTATAATTAAATTAGTATTTCTATAAATTATTGAGCCAAATCTGAGAGTAAAATTATTAGTTTGAACCATAATTATTAAACTTTTTATAACTATTGGTAATTATGTTCCCACTTCCACATACCACTAGAAATCAGATTTGTCAAAATGTGGGCAATAATTGGTATTAATAAATTACCTGTTGCTAAAGCACTGTATCCTAACACTATTCCAACTATTGTTGCCCAAATCATATAAGGCCATTGTTGCTTACCACTCAAATGTAAAACGCCAAAGAAAATACTTGAAGCAATTAATGCTACTGTATCTAATCCCAAGGCAGACAAAATTACGCCTCGAAATAACAATTCTTCACTCAATCCTGGTAGTAACCCTAACCAGATTAAATCTGGCCATAACAAAGGAGTTACAACTAGTTTAAGATATTGATCTGCACTACGACGATAAGTCGGCCAAATGCGATAAACTAAGGAACTGGCAATAGTAATACCTAAAGCGATCGCTACTCCCCACAACAACGCTCTTGGATTCCAACTCACAGGTAATAAATTAACACCAAGTAGCAAGCAGGTTTTAGAGATTGCCAGCAATACTAATGCCGTTACTCCCATTGCTACCAATACTTGAGTACGAGTTAGAGGCTCGATTTCTGGATTTTCAGGAATTTGCTCTGTCACTTGTCCGCTATCAAATTAACTTTAGATTTTATATTGAACTAACTATAGTATATTTTATGCCCTATTTCCTCACAGGAGTTCGCTACCAGGTGTGCCTGTTGCACCCCTCTGAGCCACACCGCTATTCCCTATTCCCTACTAACAAAGTGTTAAATTAATTTTGCATAGATACTATAAATACTTATACTACTGAATTTTAGTAATTGGTAATATTTCTGGCCTTAAAGCTTCTGAATTGATGCCAGCCCGATGAGCAACCAATACCCCCAACGCCTCCAAATATGAATTTACCTCTAATGCCTCAATCCCCAAACTTTCTGGTGAAACCTGCATTTGAGTTTGATTTTCTCTGACAGCAATAATTTGTGCTGGAGTTTGACTGAAACTCATTACTGCACTACCACCACAAGCAGTAGCAGGTACAACCACAGCATCTACTTGTCGTGCCAAAATAGTATTAGGAAGTAGGGGAGTATCTTTTGTTTTTACTAATTGTGGCGCTCGACTCAAACCCACTAATACACAAGGCAAAAATGTGTAACCAATTTCTTCCGCAGCAGACCGAGGCGATAAATTAGGGTCTAAGGGTAGAGGTAATAAAGCAGGAGCATGAGCGCAGGGAACCTGAAAAGTTTTGACAATCAAGTGACTAATAACTGCTTCTGCACCAGCTAAAGGGTCAACTCCTTGTCCGTGGCGATATAGTTGTAATGCTGTACTACCTTCATCATCGGGAAATCTGGCAATAACAGCGATCGCTTCTGCTTTAGCTTTGTGAATTAGAGTTTCTGCTGCTCGAAGCAAACTATCTGAATTAGCTATTGTGCCCCAGGATGCCCCAGACTCAGATTGTTTTAATTGTACTTCTAGTGGAGCATCTGTAATTATATAATCTGTTAGATTTAGCCCTAAAGTTGCTCTAGTCGCATCCGCTGCTTGTAAATGGCGCAGTTGCAATTCTGGCTCAATACCTTGGTCAAGAATTAAACCCACTCGGTTTTGATGTACAGGTTGTAATCCATACCATCCCCGAGCAAATTTGTCAAGAGCATAGCCTTCTACATAGAGAGCATTGGGTAATGGCCAATAGAGTTGTGCCCCATTCAGAACATTGGGGTGAGTAATTAGGAGGTCACAAGTTTGTGCGATCGCTCGTGCCACTGGTAAAGCATCTCCAGCATAACCACCAATAGATGCACCGATGCCAGTTGGAATAATTAAGACTACTGTATAAGGACGAGGAATCAAATTAAAAGTCAAAATCAAATTTGTAGGGTAGTTTAAGCAAGAATTATTTGATTTTTAGATGCAATAAGTAAAGATTCTTTATTAATTTCAATCACAATTTGCCTATTTTTACAGCAAAACTAATTATAAAAATCTTCAAAAG
The DNA here is from genome assembly GCF_983059655.1 of Okeania sp. Taxonomy (NCBI): domain Bacteria; kingdom Bacillati; phylum Cyanobacteriota; class Cyanophyceae; order Oscillatoriales; family Microcoleaceae; genus Okeania; species Okeania sp. Next base: position 46,102 of record NZ_CEZPJD010000002.1, on the reverse strand, counting down.
AGGACTTTATATAATTAGTCTAGGTTAGCACTTAATATCAAAATATAATTTTTTATTTTGAAGGAATTCCTGTTGTAATTGAGTTAGTCTTAACCACCACAGCTTCTACATGAACCTTTTGTGTTTCCGTATCTACTTTAGTGACAGCCCAACGTAGAGGTTCGCCACGTTTTTCTAACTCTTTTTCAATTTCTTGATTGAGTTTATTTGGTGACTCTTGCAGGTCAATTTCAGCATTAATAAAGTGAGTAGTCATTTCAGTTATCAGTTATCAGTTATTATTACAATAATAAACTAATTAGTGTACGAAATAAACCTTATTTTCGTCTTTCTTTTCACTGATTTTGAATCTACTTATGAAGCGCCAAATTGACGGTCGTAAACCTCATCTTCCTTTCCAGTTTCTATCTTTAAATCAGACCGGGGATAGGCAACACATAATAAAACATAACCCTCTGCTTGGAGTTCTGGACCAACTCCCATACCATCGGCTTGATCTACAGTACCATCTCCAATAATTTTTGCTGCACAGGTTGTACAAACCCCCGCGTTGCAAGAATTAGGCAAATCCAATTTAGCCTCCTCAGCAACCTTTAAGATTTTCTGATCCTCTGGCACCTCAATAGTGTGAGTTTGTCCCTGGTGATGAATTTCAACAGTATAAGTCTTTGACATATTGTAATTTGTAGATTTAATTCCAGAGAGGAATTTAGACTCTTTGATTTTATGAAATCTTATGTATACTAGCCCTTTTAAAGGTTGAGGGCAACGTTAATTATCCGAAATGAAACAAAATTTTACAATCCTAATAGTGACAAAATTTTTCAATATTCAAAAATCACTTAACTGAGAGAAAACTTATTTTTATCTTTTTTTTATTCAAATAGAATTTTCTTAACAGCAGGTCTTATACCAATTTGATAAATGCTTGTTACAAATGGTAGAAGAAAGAAAGAAGAGGGAAGAAGGGGTAAATATTGAAATAAAGGAAAAAATGATAGAAATAACTATCTAAAATGAACTGTAACTGCTGTTTTTAAGCATATCTTTTCTAGATCTACTTTTTATAGCATTCTTTTTTTAAATTGATATTATATCATGTTAGGTTGAATACTTAATACTTTAGTGGAAGGCAGAAAGCAGAGGGCAGAAGGGAAAGAAAAGTTTAAAGAAATAAGGCTTTTATAACTGATTATCCGTTAGCGCAGCTCCCCTAGAAGCGGAATATGATATTACTAATTCAAGAAAATCTAAAAGCAATTTTATCTAGAAAATAAATTTCAAAATCAAACTGATTTGAGATCAAAAAATAAAACTCAGACAAAGCAATATTTTTTATATAAACAAACGACTTATCCTTTATTTTTTACTGCTATACTATAAACTATTATGTGGTTTATCAAACCGTCAAATTATCTACCTATAATCTCCATAAAAAAATTAATTTCAAAGTAAAATAAGACTGTTTTTAATATTTTTATTGCTTGTTATTTATGTAGCAATCATCACAGTTTTTTAATCTTATTGTCTACAATTGATATAATTGACTTCAATTCAATTTTCATTATCTCAGGGAAAAAAATGGAAGGTCAACAGTACGAATTCGAGGAGTCTCAAAATGAACTAATTTTGGACTTATCCAACAAAATGCGCTTTGTAAGTTACTTTTTAATTGCTATCGGAGTTCTTGCTGGAATAATTGGGTTGTTTAGTGTAAATCCAGGTACTATTATTCAAGGAGTTGTTCAAACATTTATTGGTATTTGGACTTTAAATGCTGCTTCTTCTTTTAAACTTATTGTTGATACAGAAGGTAATGATATTGTTAACCTAATGGGTGCTTTAGGTGAACTCCGCAAACTATATCGACTACAATATTGGTTATTAATTATTGCTCTAATTTTTATGGCGATCGCACTTGTTATTGGTATTATCGCAGGTTTTTTTAGTACCTAGTAATATCAAATCTGGGGAGTGGGGGAGTGGGAGAGATTAAATATTGAAGTAATTAGGGCTTGCTGATTAAATCTAAAACTCTTTACATGTAAATGTTTTAGCCTTTTTAGGTACTAATAAAATGCTAGCTTTTAGGTGCTAATGGTTCAAAAATCGAGGATTTTCAGCAAGAGTAGGAGAAGAAAACCAAGGGAAGATTTTTCTGGCTACCTCTTCTATAATTCTCATTACTCCTGTTTGCGGAGCATTCCGTAGGAAATTCTGGCTCCTACCCTAACAAAAATACTTTTTCAGCAAACCCTAATTAGTCTAAACTCCAGTTATTACTTCGCTCTCTAATATTATTTCCCTTTTTTCCTTCCCCCTTTTCTCTTCCTTCTTCCTTCTTCCCTCTTCCTTATGCTATCAAAAATCCCCTGCTATAAAAATCTATAGCAAGGGATAAATGCAATTTAAAACCTCAGAAAAATAGTTGATTTAACTGCGGTCAGCTGTAGCTACAGGTTCAAAACTAGGTATAACCAAATCATCATTTTGCTTAGTTAACTGGTTATACAATCTTTCAGTATTCGGGAAATTAGCAGCAGGGAGAGTAGGGAAGCGACGATAAGGAACAGTATCTTCTCCAAACATCTCAATATACTCAGCACTATTCACCATAGCATTGATAAAGCCTTTAAGACCCAAAGTCGCCAGGATCTGATTATACTTACGAATCTCAACTTGATTGCGAGGAGCGCGTCCTAAGAAATGTTTAGTACCAAGTTCAATTACCTTAGTATTAGGATAGGGTGCATAAAACTCCTTAACATAGAGTTTAGAACAACCTAACCCTTCCATAAATTCCTTGAGGTTGATCTCATCATTTCCTAACTTACTTTCTAAGGAAGAGAACTCACTCTTAACAACGTAAGGATCGATATCGCGTTCAAAAATCTGACGATAAGCAGCAGCAATAATCAACTTCACCTGTTGCTTGTCTTGGGTACTTGTCAACTTAAATACCTTAGACTGCTCCCGTTGCTTGTTAACACCTTGACCAACTCGGAACTCAACATCAGGTTCGCTACGAACTTCCTCAGGAGTACCAAGCTCCACAAATCTTGGCGTAACTTCTTTCTGTACAAGTAGATTCTTGTCAGCAATACTACCAACCCTAGTATTTCGTAATGACAAACCACCAGGAGTTAGATAACGCTCATAAGGAATAGTATCTTCTCCAAAAGATTCATTGTATTCTAGGCTATCGATAATTGCATCAACTAGAGCATAGAAACCTTTCTTAGCACAAATATCGAAGTAAGAATTAATTTCCTTACGTCCATAAGTCGGACGACCTAACAACCTTCGGTGAATATACTCAATTGCCTTGCACACATACAAGGAACTCCAGTACATATTACGGAAAGTATCAGACTTCGCTAAAGCACGAATGAACTCGCGAACAGTAATATCGCCGTTTTCAAGTTTGTTCTCAGCACTCTTGAGACGCTGACCATCATAAACATCACGACCAAAGACCTGACGATAAGCGGCTGTAATAATTTTTTGAGTAGAACTTTCAGAGAACTTAATGCTAGCACCGTTGCTACCACCAGAGTTACTGAAACCACTACTAACGTAACCTCCAGGCAGTTGATCGAGTTTGAAAACTTTAGGACCTAGAGAACCAGGATCTTTTGGTCTTGCAGCAGGATTACTAATTTGGCTATCAATACCAGCGCCCTGACGAATTAGAATCCGACGAGTATCTTTGCCAAAAGGTGCAGGACGATTTTTGGGACTACGGGTTTCTTTCGGGAATATTGCCCCAAACTGGATTTCTAATGGATCGTTACCCATACCATAAACGTGTTGGTCTGGCAAGGGCTGATTGTAGTCAGCAAATAAGGTAACAAATTGAGGTACTTTTCGGAAAGGGGCACTGTAGTTAAACAGATCGATTTGTGGTCCCCAGTTACGACATTCCTGAGCCTCTTGACCTAAACCACGCAGATATGGTACAGTTTCTTCGCCAAAATAATCGGAGTATTCTTGAGAGTCCACCATGGCATCTACCAAGGCTGACAAACCACCTTTGGTAACAATGTTAAAGTATTTGCTGAACTCTTGGGGAGAACTCAAACCCCTACCCAGAAAGTGACGAGCTGCCAATTCTACAACACGACTATTGACAAAACCTTCATAAAACTGTTTCCGATACAAAGGAGATTTACCCAAACGTCGGATAAACTCTTTCATGGAGATTTCGCAATTCTTCGCTTGAGATTCCAAGTAGGAAATATTCAGACTATAAGCTCGGACAATATCCCTCTCAAATACTTGGCGATAAGCAGCTTTAATAACATCCTGTTTCTCGAAGTTAGACAAACCAGGTTTCATCACAAATTTTTGTCGCTTTTCAGCAGCATTAAAGTAAATTTGTGGTAGTTCTAAACCTTGTTGGTCTGAACTTTGACCCCGGCGTTGCTTACTAGAGGGTGTTGAGTTACGAAACTCAGTCAAAAGAACATCAAAGTATTGGGCAACAATTTCCCTTGCTTCCTGGTCTTGAAAATATTTAATCGAAGCTTGTCGCATCTGTTGGATAGCTACAATTGTAGCTGCAGAAGAACAGGCATTCTCAATTATTTCTCTTAAACCACGAACGTTGACTGAGAGAATATTAGGGTCTCCCGCTACAATAGCGTAGGTAGTATAGCGTAAGAACCAGGATAAATCCCGCAAGGATTTGGTCATATTAACTGGACCATACCGAGACACACTAATTGGCCTAAAACCGGCAGGTACAGGACCAGCACTACTAGCTCCTAAATTAGTGAACAGCGAGCGTATACCCTGCAATGGGTTGTTTCTACTTTTGTTCTCTACATAAGTAACAGTACCTAGCTTCATGCCTTCAGAAACTGCTGTTGTTGCAGCCGGAGCAGCACTCATGGCCATTTCTTGCTCATCTGGCTTTTCTAAAAAAGCTAAAGGCGAACCACCAGTAAAAATAGTATTGGCAGCAACAGAAACAATTCTTTCTGAATTATTAGTCAGTATCTGAGCAATTTCTAAACGCTTTGCTCCTGAACTAAAAAAAGTTGCTAGTTCATCTAGTTCTCCTTTTCCCAGAAAACGGTCTTGTTGTTCTGCTTGAGAAATAGTTAATACTGGTACAGTTTGATATAGTTGCGGACGTGCAACTGAACTTCCACCACTTGCTTTGACAGTCATTCGATTATTATTGCTCCCTATTTTGAAGTTTTTACAGCTTCTATTCAGACTGTTAGCTTGAATTTTTATGACATTTCCCACACATTTTCTCTAATGAGTAAGTATGGGTTTTATGAAGTTGCAACGAAAGTTTTTTCCTACTGTAAAAGCTGGTTTCCACACAGTAGAAAATATTTTTTACTGTCTGTGTTTGTTTACTTTCATCAGCAACTTAATTGGTACTTGAGGCGATGCCCCACCTCAAATTTTATATCTTAATTAAGCTACTTTCTCTGCTTAACTCTGGATTATTGCTGAAAGCATAGTTATTTTTCTGAACACCATACTTGCTGAATTTCCACAGATAAACTACTGTAGCTTTACATCAAAATTCTCCGTTGAGATGTTTCTTACATCAGCATTAAAAATTTATACCTTTTTTTGCAGATATTCTCACAGAACATCTTTAAAAACTAGGCTAAATTTATATTAAGTATTGCCTAGCTTAATGTACCTGCTTTATTTCTCTTGGCTTATTTGTTTAACCTTAAGTTTTGTAACACTAACCGGATAGAAATAATTGAGGCAAAAGAAAGTAAGTATTTTTGCTATTTTTACTTTCTAGCTTTTCCTTAATCTGTTTCAAGGTAAAATATTTTGGGCTAATTGCCCGCGTTTGTTAAAAACCTTACAAAATTTTATTTTATAGATTTATGGTCATTTATCTTAGAAAAAATAATAATTTTTGTTAAGTAGGGTTTGCTGAAAAAGTCTTTTGGCAAAGGTAGGAATCGGAAGCTAGAAGTCAAAAGTCAGAAGTCAGAAGTCAAAAGTTATAAATTAGGAATTAGGAATTATGGGAATTTTGGAGGAGATAGTGGTAAGAATTGTCACTTGATTTTTCTGCTCTTGTCTGCCCAAAATGCTAATATGCATGAGTTTTTTGGACCAATTTGAAGATTCAATTTCATTATGAAGGATAAATTAGATATCAGTTCTGCTGTAGAGGGACTGTACGATACTTTTCCATTTCCACCAGACCCTTTAGTAGATGAAGCACCACCTGGATATAACTGGCGTTGGAGTTGGCCAGTGGCTTACAGCTTTTGCACTGGTCAAACACCCCAGAAACAAAATATTAGGATTTTAGATGCAGGTTGTGGTACTGGTTCTAGTACAGATTATTTGGTTCATCTTAATCCTCAAGCATCTGTAGTTGGAATTGATTTGAGTAGTGGTGCTTTACAAGTGGCCAAGGAACGGTGTAGTCGTTCGGGAGCTTCACAAGTAGAATTTCATCATCTGAGTATATATGATGTAGGCCAAATAGAAGGAGAGTTTAACTTTATCAATTGTGTAGGAGTGCTCCATCATTTACCCGATCCAATTAAAGGTATTCAAAATTTGGCTTTGAAGTTAGCTCCTGGCGGAATTATGCACATCTTTGTCTATGCAGAGTTGGGTCGCTGGGAAATTAGACTCATGCAACAGGCGATCGCTATCCTTCAAGGTAATGAACGTGGCAACTATCAAGATGGAGTGAAAATCGGCCGTCAACTTTTTGCTTCTCTACCAGAGAATAACCGTCTTGTCAAATATGAACAAGAAAGATGGGCTTTTGAAAATAAAAGAGATGAGTGTTTTGCAGATATGTATGTCCATCCCCAAGAGATTGATTATAATATCGATACTCTTTTTGAGTTGATAGAAGCATCTGGTTTAGAATTTCTGGGATTTTCTAATCGTGAATACTGGAATATAGATAGACTGATCGGAAAATCTCCCGAGTTGCTCGAAAGAGTTGTTGGTTTGGACGAGCAAGAACGTTATCGTTTGATTGAATTATTAGACCCTCAGATTAGTCATTACGAGTTTTTCTTAGGTAGGCCAGTTTTGCCCAGGATTGATTGGTCTGACGATCGCCTTCTATTAGCAGCAATACCTGAATTAAGTCCTTGTATTCAGGGATGGCCTAGTGAGAATATATTTGATAGTTACTATAAATTAGTAAATTTGTCAAGGGAAGAATATGAATTTCTCCAAACTTGTGATACAGAGTCTAACGGCCAATCTCCATCAACAGTAGGAGAAATATTAGCGAATGTACCAGTAGGGTTAGAAATTGTGCGATCACTTCAGTCCAGGCTTTTGATTCTACTAACTCCTGGTTCCACTTAAGTGATTTGATGTTGGTACATAGAGAGTGTGGGGATACGGGAATATGGGGAAAAATTAAAAAATATATATCGTCATCATTAGGCAAACATTTCCAAGAATAAAAAATAACATCAATCATCGTAGATAAATTATTAATTCTTTCCCTCTGCTCTGTACAGAAATTGCATTAATGTCCTACTCTCTACTCCCTATATTCAGAAGAGGTACATTAAAGATATATTTTCTAATATCTTCAGAAAATTTATTTTTTATTTTTTACTTTTGGGGGTCAAAAGAATTGGCCCAAATAACTAAATACATGGCAATAGAGGGAAAGGTTAAGACAATTCAAAAATTTAAAACTCAGACAACGTAAGACTTTTCCTTCTTCCTTCTTTCTTCTTCCTTCTTCCTTCTGATATATCTGATTGTATGGGAACTTCAGCATGGTATGATGACTTTTGGTATATCTAGAAAGCAGGAGGCAGAAGGCAAAAGACAAAAAAAAGAAGGCTAACTATAGACTAGTAGATATAGACTTTTATTATTATGTCCAGCCGTTATGCTTTGCTTGCTATACAAATAAGCCTGCAACTTGCGATCGGTATCTAAAATTTCGTGAATTTATCTGATACACCACCAGAACAAATAACTGTTGACGATAGTAATACTCCAGAAGTTGACACTGCAGAGGCAGAAACAAATACTTCAATGGAAGAATATTACAAACTACAACAGGAATTATATGTAATCACCTTGACAATTACAGGTATAGTATTTGTCTTTGTCTGGGTTTTTTACTCCCTAAACATTGCTCTTAATTATTTGATAGGAGCAACGACAAGTGTGGTTTACTTAAGGATGTTAGCTAAAGAAGTTGAGAGTATTGGCGGAGACAAAAGAAGTGTAGGTAAAACAAGGTTAGCAATATTTGTCGGGCTGATAGTATTAGCAACTCAGTTAAATCAGCTCAAAATTTTGCCAATTTTCCTTGGGTTTCTGACTTACAAAGCAGCACTAATAATACATGTACTGCGAACCACCTTAATGCCAAACTCATAGCAATTAAAGCTAATTCTAATTGTTGAAAAATCCACTTGATATAAATCGGGAAGCCTGAGAATCAAAATGCTAGATATTTTGCATACTATTAACTATTTACCTCTGGCCGAACTAGAAGTTGGCCAACATTTTTACTGGGAGCTAGGCAGCCTCAAAATACATGGGCAAATTTTACTCACATCTTGGTTTGTAATTGCCCTGATAGTCTTGGCTGCTTTAACAGCAACACTCAAAGTGCAGCGAATTCCTAGTGGGATGCAAAATTTCATGGAGTACATCCTAGAATTTATACGCAGCCTAACTAAAGACCAGATTGGTGAAAAAGATTATCGCCCTTGGGTGCCATTTGTTGGTACTTTGTTCCTATTTATATTTGTGTCAAATTGGTCAGGAGCGCTAGTACCATGGAAGGTAATAGAACTACCTGCTGGAGAACTAGCTGCCCCCACAAGCGACATTAATACCACAGTGGCATTGGCACTACTGACCTCCATAGCATATTTTTATGCAGGTATCAGCAAAAAAGGCTTAGGATATTTTGCGGGCTATGCTGAACCAGTACCATTTATGGTCCCCTTTAAGATCATAGAAGATTTTACCAAGCCTTTGTCCCTAAGCTTCCGTTTATTTGGTAATATTCTTGCGGATGAATTGGTTGTGGGAGTTCTAGTTCTGCTAGTACCTCTATTTATTCCTCTACCACTAATGGTTTTGGGTCTATTTTTAAGTGCTATTCAGGCACTAATTTTTGCAACTCTAGCTGCTAATTATATCGGAGAAGCGTTAGAAGAACACGGCGCAGAACATCACGATTAAGAATTAAGTAAGTAGTAGAAAAAAAATTTGCTTAAAAGTAACTCAAAGTCTGGTATTCTAAGCTGTGAGTGGGATAAATTATCGCCAGATTCACGGAAACTGGAGATGGTAGAGCAATAAGTCCCCCAAAAACAACAAAACAAGTAAACTTCAGAGTTGACGAGTGATGTGAGATAAAAGCATGAAACTTGAACTTATTGAGTTTCATATTTCACTTCAATCATCACATCAGTCGATCGAAAAAAGTGACAATTGTGTATGTAGTTGATTACCCAACAGTGTAATCAATATAGTTCTAGTTAATCGTCAAGTTTGTACTTTAGGTTAAAAAAGGAAAGAAAATTATTATGGATCCATTGATTGCTGCTGCTTCCGTCGTTGCTGCTGCCTTAGCTGTAGGTTTAGGTGCGATTGGTCCTGGAATTGGTCAAGGAAATGCAGCAGGTCAAGCTGTAGAAGGTATTGCCCGTCAACCAGAAGCAGAAGGAAAAATTCGAGGCACATTATTGTTGAGTTTGGCATTTATGGAAGCTTTAACAATTTACGGTTTGGTGGTATCACTGGTGTTGCTATTTGCCAACCCCTTTGCATAAACAACCCCAATTATAGAAAACAGGGATTTTAGATTTTTGATTTTGGAGATCGAAAATCTAAAATCTTTAACAAAGCTTTCAGCATTTCAGCATTTCAGCAGTCAGCTTGGCGCGGAAAGCAGATCATTCCGTAACGGAAAAGCTAGAGATCGACCCCTCCTAAAATTAAGCTATAAGCTGACGTGTAGGAGATGTTTTTCCCAAACTTTTCGGTCCGGAATGCTACGCAAACAGATACCTAATTATATAGGCAAATTTTTATGCTGATAGCTGATAGCTAGTTAAACCCTACATAAACTATGGGAACCACCTAAAAATTAGAGAAAATGATAAATTGGACAATATTACTAGCCGTTGAAGAAGTAGCAGAAAAGGGTGGTTTGTTTGACATTAACGCAACTCTACCCTTAATGGCAATTCAGTTTCTGATTCTGGCTTTTGTCTTGGATAAAATTTTTTACAAACCACTAGGTAAAGCTATAGATTCTCGTGCAGATTATATCCGCGACAATCAAATAAAAGCACAAGAGGGTTTGGCAAAGACAAAAAAATTAGCTGAACAATACGAGCAAGACCTAGCAGAAACTCGTAAAAAATCTCAAGCAATTATTACTGAAGCTCAAGCAACAGCTCAGACAATAGTAGCCGAAAAAGTGGCTAAAGCTCAACAAGAAGCACAAGCCAAAAGAGAACAAGCAGCTCAAGAAATAGAAGAGCAAAAGCAAGCAGCTTTGCAACAGTTAGAAGAACAGGTAGACTCTTTGAGTCGCCAAATTCTAGAAAAACTATTAGGACCAGAATTGGTCAGATAGCCAAAGAAAATTCCAGGTGGAAAAGTTGAGCGATCGATCATAAAACTCAGCATCCAATCAAGATAATTTAAGGCTAACTATCACAGGATATCATGGTAAATGTTTTATGGCTAGCCACAGAAGCTAGCGCTGAAGAAGGTTTTGGTTTAAACCTGGATCTTTTAGATACTAACCTAATTAATTTAGGAATTTTGATTGTAGTTTTAATTTATTTTGGGCGAGGCTTTATTGGGAAAATTCTTAGTGAAAGACGCGCCACTATTGAACAAGCAATCAAAGAAGCAGAAAAACGTCAACAGGAAGCAGCATCAGCTCTAGCAGCTCAACAACAAAAGTTAGCCCAAGCTCAGGTAGAGGCCGAAAAAATTCTAGCCACTGCTGAAACAAGAGCACAGGAAGTCAAGCAAAAAATTGAGCAACAGGCAGAACAAGATATTGAGCGGATGAAAGCTACTGCTAACCAAGAGATGGATTCTGAAAGAGATAAAGCAATTGCCCAACTTCGCTCAATTGTAGCATCTAAAGCATTGGCACAAGTAGAATCTCGCCTCAAAGAAACTTTAGATGAGAACGCCCAGCAACAATTAATAGATCGTAGTCTGGGGTTATTAGGAGGTCAATCATGACAGTAATTGCTGGTGAAATTGTAGAACCCTACGCAGCAGCTCTAATGTCCTTGGCTAAATCAAAAGACCTTGCCAATAGGTTTGGGGAAGATGTACGTTCCCTGCTAAATATTATGGATGAATCCCCAGAATTGAAGCAATTTATGGGAAATCCAATTATTAAACCAGAAGACAAAAAAGCAGTGCTGCAGCGCATGATGGGCGATGAAGCCGATCCCTATATGCGTAATTTTTTAAAGCTGTTAGTTGATAGAGGTCGGATTATTTTTCTAGAAGAGATAGGGAAAAAATACCTAGCACTATTGCGAGAACTAAATCAAACTGTTTTAGCAGAAGTGACCTCCACAGTAGAATTAAACGAAGACCAAAAAAATACAGTCCGCGAAAGAGTCAAATCAATGACTGATGCAAGGGATGTAGATATTGAAACCAAAATCGATCCCAGCTTACTCGGTGGTGTCGTTATCAAAGTCGGTTCTCAGATAATTGACTCTAGTCTGCAAGGACAACTACGCCGAATTGGCATCAACCTCAAAGCTTGAAGAAGGCAGGAGGCAGAAGGCAGAAGGCAGAAGGTGTAATTGCATGGGGATAGTCTTCGTGTGTACAAACCCCAAGCAATTTTAAGCACCCCAAGTGACGGTGGGATATTAAACCCACAAAAGAAAAAATAATTCACTAATTTTTTGTAACAAAGACTGGACAATAAAAAAGAAAAATGGTATCAATCAGACCTGACGAAATTAGCCAAATTATTCGCGACCAAATAGAACAGTACGACCAAGATGTTAAAGTATCTAACGTTGGTACTGTTCTACAAGTGGGTGACGGTATTGCCAGGATTTATGGCCTAGACAAAGTAATGGCAGGAGAACTGGTAGAGTTCTCAGATGGCACAGTAGGTATTGCCCAAAACCTAGAAGAAGATAACGTAGCGGCAGTATTGATGGGTGAAGGCAGAGAAATTCAAGAAGGCTCTGCTGTAACCGCCACAGGTAGAATTGCTCAAGTGCCAGTGGGAGATGCCATGGTTGGCCGGGTGGTAGATGGTCTCGGAAGAGCTATTGATGGTAAAGGAGATATTCAAACCGATGACAGCCGTTTGATTGAATCTCCAGCTCCAGGAATTATCGAGCGTCGCTCTGTTTGTGAGCCAATGCAAACAGGTATCACCGCTATCGACTCCATGATTCCCATTGGTAGAGGTCAACGGGAATTGATTATTGGAGATAGACAAACAGGTAAAACAGCGATCGCTATCGATACTATCATCAACCAAAAAAGCGAAGATGTTATCTGTGTATATGTAGCTATTGGTCAAAAGGCTTCTACTGTAGTTCAGGTAGTAAGTACCCTTGAAGAAAAAGGTGCAATGGATTACACCGTTGTAGTAGCTGCTAATGCTAGTGACCCTGCAACTCTCCAATACTTGGCTCCTTATACTGGTGCGACTATTGCTGAATACTTTATGTATAAGGGCAAAGCAACTCTGGTAATCTATGATGACCTTTCCAAGCAAGCTCAAGCTTATCGCCAGGTATCTTTGCTACTGCGTCGTCCACCAGGTCGTGAAGCATATCCAGGAGATGTATTCTATCTCCACTCCCGTCTCCTAGAAAGAGCTGCTAAACTCAATGATGATCTAGGTGGAGGTAGTATGACTGCTCTACCAATTATTGAAACTCAAGCTGGTGACGTTTCTGCCTATATTCCTACTAACGTTATCTCTATTACTGACGGTCAAATCTTCCTCTCCAGTGACTTATTCAACGCAGGTTTCCGCCCAGCAGTAAACGCAGGTGTTTCTGTATCTAGGGTGGGTTCGGCTGCTCAGACCAAGGCCATGAAAAAAGTTGCTGGTAAAATTAAGCTAGAGCTAGCACAGTTTGCTGAATTAGAAGCATTCTCTCAATTTGCTTCAGACTTGGATAAAGCGACCCAAAACCAACTGGCAAGAGGTCAACGCTTGCGGGAGATTTTGAAACAATCTCAAAACTCACCCCGCTCTCTTCCCGAGCAAGTAGCAGTGATTTATTCTGGTATTAATGGTTACCTGGATGATATTCCTCTGGAGAAGGTGACTAAATTTATTTCTGGTTTATTGGATTACTTGAACAACAGTAAACCCAAGTTCGGTGAAATTATCAAAACTGAAAAGGTACTCACTGATGAAGCCCAAACTGTCTTAAAAGAAGGTATTACTGAGTATAAGCAAACATTCTTGGTCTCTGCTTAAATTAGTTACTTTCAAGTATTAACATTTAGTGGTTAGTTGTTAATGCTCAAAAGCAACTAGCCACTAATTATTAGTTAGATGTAGTAATTAATACTCAAATATCAGCAGCCAGGCTTTTTGTTTTCCTGATATGGCGCTACGCGCAAGTCAAAATTCAGTAGGGGGCGTTAACGTAGTTGTGCGCTAGCTAAAGGCCAGAAAGCTAAAGCAAAGCGGAGCTTTACATCTCGCAGAGCGTTAACTCCGTTATGCGACAGCAAAACACCCGTACAGAAGTCAGAAATAATCTCTGGTTTAGTTATCCCTACGGAAAGTCGCGGGTGGGCATTCCGAGACACAAAACGGAAGCGGAGGCAAGCGTAAGACTACCGTCAAGGTAGCTACAGCCAATGTTAGCTGATCTTTGTGCTAGCAAAACTTCAATTCACCGAAGAGCTACAGCTCGGTAGGAATTCTTCGTGCCTGCCTCTTGCCTCCTCCGGAGGAGCTGCGCTAATAGGCCGGAGAGGATGTCAAAGGCCAATCTCTATAGATTTATCTCTTATGTAATTCCTGATGTCTTTGACCAAGGAATAAAGGGTTTGCCGTTTAACCCTGTAGTGGTCGATCCACTACGAACAACTAAGCTTTCAAGCTTTTGAGTAAGTTTAGCTAAGTTTAGTTGAGCAGTTGAGAGTTCCCTTCTTCTTTCTTCCTTGTTACTTGTTACTTCTTCCTATACAAAATTATGCCTAATTTAAAAGCTATTCGCGATCGCATCAACTCGGTCAAAAACACTAAAAAAATTACAGAAGCAATGCGCCTAGTGGCCGCGGCTAAAGTACGTCGTGCCCAGGAACAAGTGATTAACACTCGGCCTTTTGCCGACCGCCTTGCTCAAGTTTTATATGGACTTGCCGAACGTTTACAATTTGAAAGTGTAGATTTACCTCTACTAAAACAAAGGGAAGTTAAAACAGTAGGGTTATTAGTAATTTCTGGAAATCGTGGTCTATGTGGTAGCTATAACAGCAGCATCATTAAACGTGCAGAAATCAGAGCTAATGAACTAAAACAACAAGGAATCGATTATAAATATTTGTTGGTTGGACGTAAAGCAATTCAATATTTCCAACGTCGGGAAGCTCCAATTTTAAACACTTATGATAATCCTGAAAAAATTCCTACGGCTGATGATGCTTCAGCAGTTACTGATGAAGTACTTGCTGATTTTCTCTCAGGAGCAGTAGATAGAATAGAGTTGGTTTATACCAAATTTATTTCACTAATTAGCTCTAAACCAGTTATTCAAACTCTTTTGCCTCTAGACCCTCAAGGTTTAGAGGTTCAAGATGATGAAATCTTCCGTTTAACTACCAAAGGTGGTAACTTTGAAGTATCACGGGACAAAGTAACAGCACCTACTAAAAGCTTTCCCCGGGATATGATTTTTGAGCAAGACCCAACACAAATTTTAGAAGCTCTCTTGCCATTATTTTTAACTAACCAGTTATTGAGAGCCTGGCAAGAATCATCTGCTAGTGAGTTGGCATCTCGGATGACAGCAATGAGTAATGCTAGTGATAATGCTAGTGAATTAGTTGGCACATTAACTCTTTCTTATAATAAAGCTCGTCAAGCTGCTATTACTCAAGAAATTCTGGAAGTTGTGGGCGGTGCTAGTGCTTTAGAATAATCAGCTACTGTGGAAAATTCTATCAAAAATTGAGCTTTGAGGACTCCCGGTATAATCTCCGATTTACCGGGAGATAAATCGCGACCAAACAAACAATAAGCACTCCATTCAGATAGAATCATTATACAATGCGGACATGATGACACTAACCTACGAATTTAAGTTAATCCCTTCTCCAGAGCAGGTGGCCATCATAGAGGATATGTTGGCGGTCTGTAGAAAGGTGTGGAATTATGCTTTGGGAGAGTGGAAAGACTGGATAAATAGTAGGAAATGCGCAGTTAATTCTTGTTCATTGCATCAAGAGTATATAATTCCTCCGGATGCACCTTACTCTAACTACAATAGACAAGTAGCTAGCTTAACTAAAGCCAAGATTAATAACTCAGCACTGAAAAGAACAAATTCCCAAGTCTTACAGCAAGTACTCAAGACCTTAGAAACAGCATTTAGCAACATGAAACAGCAGGGTTATGGGTTCTCACGCTTTAAGAACAAATACAGAATGCTGTCTTTTGTATCCCCCCAGTTTAAAAACAATCCTATCTCAAACGAGTATATAAAACTACCTCAAATTGGATTAGTTCGGATGAGGTTATCTAGCCCTATTCCAGAAGGATTTAAACTGAAACAGGTGAGAGTGGTCAGACGAGCAAGTGGATATTTTGCAATTGTTTCTCTACAAAGTCCCGTTACTATTCTGGATACACCTGCTTCTGGACATCCATTAGGTATTAATATTGAACTTGACAAGTTCTTAACAACCTCTGATGGTGAATTGAATGAACGTCCAAAGTTTTTAACCAAACTACACAGCGAGTTGAGATTACTGCAACGTAGATTAAAGTTAAAAACATCTAGTTCACTGAATCGACACAAAATTAACAGAAAGATAGCAAGACTTCATCAAAAAATCTCAGACACCCGAAAAGACTTTCACTTTAAACTAGCTCATCATTTATGTGACCAAGCTGGAATGATATTTCTGGAAAACCTAGACTTGACAACCTGGGCCAAAGGAATGTTAGGTAAACATACTTTAGATGCAGGGCTCGGTCAGTTTTTCCATATCTTGGCTCGGATATGCAGAAAACGAGGGGTTTATTTGGGCAAGGTAGACTACAGATATACCAGTCAAATTTGTCCAAATTGTGGAGCGTATACAGGTAAAAAAGATCTGTCTAAACGCAAACATAAATGTCCTGAATGCCAATACGAAATCAACCGTGATGTAGCAGTAGCAAAAGTGATTTGCCATCGAGGTGTCACTGCGGTCGGGCAGATCGTGGAGCAAATTGACTGTGTAGGCGTACTGTCGGGGGTTGTTTTCAATCTAGATAAGTGCCACTCAAGCAGTAAACCTAAATCGTGAGATTTGGGAATCTCCTGTTATAATCTTCTATTTAATGGGAGAGGATGTCAATCTAAATTCTAGCAAATTAAAGAAAAGCAGGAGGCTTGGGTATGGCTACAAATGAAGAATTATCTTGGGAATGTGGAATGGGTTTCTATGTACCAATTTTAAATGATGGAGAGTTAGTGGGCATTTGTAAGCCTGAATATGCCGAAGAAATTCTAGAAGTTATGAATGAGCAGGAAAGACTACGCAAAGCTTTGAGACTAGCTTGCTTAGATTTACTGCGACGGGTGGGAGGAAAAAGAAGCAGGGTCAATGACTTAATGCAAAAGTATATAGCTCTAGCCGAACGACCTAAATATGGACCAAGAGCGGTTGCCCTATTGCTACGAGAAAGGCAAGAACAACTACAAGTTAGTGGCCATGAATTTATTAAATTCTGTGATATTCATAAAATCTCTCCCGAACAGCTCAAGGATATTTATGCAGGCAAGGCAGTAGATACAAACTTAGTAGGACCTATAGCAAGAATTTTAGGCAAAACTAACAATGAAGTACAAGAAATACTAGAAGGTCCTAGCGAATAATATTGTAATTAGTTATTAGCACTCAGTTTTTTTATTTTCCCGGTCTTAGAATCTGTCTTGAAATTTTAATATGGCTTATCATCTTTTTAGATGAGTTGTTCAATCTAGATGATTATTTTTCTACTTACAAAAACTATATTAAATCTTTAGCTTCTCCCTGTTTTTTTAAATATTGAATTCCCTATTCAAATATCAAATATAGGTAGTATTTATACTATATATTTAAAAGACTAAAAATATCAAGGTTAATCATTATAATTAACTTTACCGTTAGGCATAATTGTTTCCTGAAGATTAGCTTCAGAAAGGTTAATATCATTAATCAAAGCATCAGTAAGATTAGCTTGATTTAGGTTAGCTCCTCTCAAATCAGCACCTCTCAAATCAGCCCTAATTAAGATAGCCCTACTTAAATTAGTTCCTCGGAAATAAACCCCCCTCAAGTTTGTATCTAGTAAATTAACTTTTTTGAGGTTTGCAAATCTCAAATCTGCCTTATAAAGATTTGCTTCCTTTAGAGAAGCATTTGATAGATGAATTCCACTAAGATGAGCTTCAATCAGATTAGCTTTGTCCAAATTAGCCTGGTAAAAATAACCCCCAATCAATTCAGCTTCATGGAGATTAGCATTACTCAGATTAGCATAACTGAAGTTAGCTTCCATTAAATCTGCTCTTGCTAGGTTGCTTCTTCTCAGGTCTGCTGAAGTAGCATCAGCATATCGACAAATAGCATTTTGTAAATCAGTTCCAATCAAATTTGCACTCACTAAATCGGCATCTATTAAATTAGCCTGTCTTAGATCGGCAGAAATAAAATTAGTATATCTTAAGTTAGCTCCCTGAAGATTAATAGAAGTAAGGTTAGCATTAATTAGTTGAGCTGAAGTTAAATTAGCATCACTACAGTCAGCTGTTGTTAATTGAGTTAAACAGAGATTAGCTTCTGTTAAATTTACTCCTTGGAAATTAATATTTTGCAGATTAATATTTCTGAGGTTGGCATTAGTAAGGTCTGGTTGTATATGTAGATTTTTCTGTCTCCATTCATTCCATGAAATTATACCCTGATTAAGTAGGGCTAGATATTCTGTATTTGCCATTTTTTGCTCGATAATTTCTTAGAGATATTTATATATTTCTGCTATGGAGTAATAGCTATAGCAATCCTATTTTATTTGTTTATAAAAATCTTACCGCTTTTAGGAAACAGAGAACAATGAACAGGGAAAAGATAGGAGTTTCAGTTTTTTTATCTACTTTTTGATTTGTCACAACTTATTCAGAACGAATATAGCATTTTTTTGTCTAAAAAAGTGCCAGCTTTTCAACTCAAAGAGCTACAAAAAGCAAGTATTTTGGGACGATTATGGCAGAAAAATCACTCTTACAATTTTTCCGACTACCTCCTCTATAATTCCCATTTCTCCTGTCTCCTAACCCTACTAAAAGACTTTTTCAGCAAACCCTACTTATTCAACCCACGTTCCGCACTTCAATTTGTATCATTAAAAGTAGTATGTAAATCCGTGGCTTGGTAAGTATTTATACTACGCAAATCATCTCAATTACTTTTTTCTTTCATCAAATTCCGATTAAATAATTAAGCATAAATACTTGCTTGATTGATTAATCAATCACGGCAGCTATGGTTTTCTTCTAAAATTCCTGTCTCCTGATCCCCTTCTTCTATACTACATTTTGTGGTGCTGAATATGGGATTGAACACTTTGCTGATGTAGTACTAAGTATTTATGACTATAGTAAAAGTTATTATATTTCAAATTAAAGTTAACAAAAGTCAATATCTTATCAGATAAATATCATACATATACAGAATATTAATTAAACTTATATATACTTATTAAAAATTAATAAAGACTAACTTAACATAAAGTAAAATAATGCGAATCAAGAGTTAAACTACAGACAAGAACAACAATCAACATATTGAAGAGCCATGACCTAGCCATTGCAAATCAAAAGTGAAATTATTAGTATAGTCCAAAAATTTGAGTGTCCCTAATTTGTCCCTAATTTGAGGATTTTACTAAAAGCGTCAGCGCATCTTGGCGATATATATAACGGCTCTGCCAATTTTATTGAATGAATGGAGAAAATAGCTACACTGCAAACCTGTAGAATGTGTTGGCGAAAACTCCAATATAGTAAAATGAAGTTTGGAAAGTGGGAGAAAACGCACTCCTCACTACAAATTTTCATGAAAATGACACTAAGGATATAAAGGCTCTTTTTAGGGTGGCTTCCCTGAAAGGAGACAGAAAGTTCCAACCTCCTAACAGTGTTGAAAGTGTAGAATCTTAATATCTGGCCTGCCTTCAGGCATACATTAAGCTAGTTATTTTAGTAATGCTACTAAAATATTCCTGCAGTACGAGGTAGTTTATAACTCAAACTGGTAAAGAATAAAAAGCGATCGCAAACATAAATGTAAATTAGATTCACGTCGCCATAATTAAAATTACCAACTCAGTCAATTAGTCATCAATATAAGGATTTGACAACTATGCTAAATATAATATCTATCCAGCAGCCGTTAAATCCAGATCAAAACGTGAATCACGGTTGTAATTTGAAGTGGAAGTTAGGAGATAGACAAGAATATCGGCTTTCTAGTATAATCTTGAGAAGAAGTAAAATAACAAGAAAACACCAATGATGACATCAATTCAGTTTTGCTATTAAATCAGGAAATTGTAATAGGTTTTGGCATTGACAAAATAGGGATCGTTAGCACATAGTCAACCTCTGAAAAGAGGAGTTTCTAAATCTATAGCGTTAGTCTATCTTTAGATTTTACAAAGATTGTCTATGTTTATGATGTCTAAAATTGTTTCAACGTATTTATAAGGACTTCATAGATATTTCGTAGATAGCGATCAAAAGCAACTATAAATGTACTAAACTATGATTACAGTCAGTACTAGAGTATACTGTTCAGAAATACTGTGGTAGCAAAAATAATTCACTGAATAATTAATAGTTTGAGGTTAAAAGCCTCTCCCTTTAAGGGAAGAAATCATTCTTATGCCTTTTTGTACCAAATTCACACAAAGGTAGTTACAGTATTGATATCTAGATTTCCACCAGCAAAACAAACTACTGTAGCAAAATCCTATGAAACTGATATTAGTCAGTATTCTTCCTGTGAATAAAAAGTCATTATTGATTATGAATTATGAACTATTCGTTGTTGAATTAGTGTTAATGAAAAAACTTCTCTAAGCAAGTAGTAATATCCCTAAAAACCACCTCAGTGATGTACTAATGCGCTATAATATGCTGCTACACTAACTTGAAGTGCAAGCAGAAACTTCTATCCTGTAATAAGTTAAGAGCGATTGGAAGTAAAAATTCAGAGCAAACAATTAACTAACTAAAATTATGACCAACACAATATTACCTCCCACAGCATTAACTGAAGAAGTCAGCAAGCCAGACTTCACATTTGACCCCAGTATTCGGCGTGATCATGCACAGAAGTACCGAACCTCAGAGTGGTACGATGGTCGTGGAGAAATAAAAGCGGTAGAAGATGGTCGCTCGTTTGAGATTTCTGCAACCTTTACTCTCAAGTCAGAAGTAAAGTTGGTATATGGAGTCTTAGACCCATCTAACCCAGTGTTAGCAGAAATCTACAAAAGTCGTGGTCGTTGTGTAGCAGTTGTCGATCAAACAGTTGATGAACTTTATGGAGAATCACTGAAAGCTTATTTTCAGCACAATGAGATTCCCCTAGAAACTCTAGTCTGTCGTGCATGGGAATCAGACAAAACTCCAGAAACAGTCCAGCGGATACTCCAATTCTTAGGTAAAGATGGCTGCGATGTATCCCGCAACGAACCTGTGCTAATTATCGGAGGTGGCGTACTCAGCGATGTAGCAGGTTTGGCTTGTGCTTTGCAGCACCGACGAACGCCTTATGTGATGATTGGAAGTTCCATTGTTGCAGCTATTGATGCTGGACCCTCCCCTCGTACCTGCACAAATGGTCAGCTATTTAAAAATAGTATTGGTTCCTATCACCCTCCTGTGATAACTATAGTAGACCGTAGCTTATTCCGCACTTTGGCAAAAGGTCATATTCGCAATGGGATGGCAGAAATTATCAAAATGGCAGTAACTGATGACCCAGTGTTATTCGATCTATTAGAAGAATACGGCCCACGCTTACTTGAAACCCATTTTGCTAACTTTGATGCTGATGAGAAACTGGTTAAAGTAGCTGATGAAGTCATTTATCGAGCATTGTATTCCTACATGAAGCATGAGGGAACAAATATGTTTGAGACCTATCAAGACCGACCTCATGCCTACGGTCACACCTGGAGTCCGAAGTTTGAGCCAGCTGCCAAATTGATGCACGGTCATGCTGTTACTATTGGTATGGCTTTTGGAGCTACCTTGGCAATGGAAATGGGTTGGTTAGAAAAAGGCGAACGCGACAGAATAGTCGCACTATGTTCTTCTCTTGGTTTATCAGTTTATCATTCTATCCTCGAAGACAGCGATCTGATGATTCAAGGACAGAAAAATATGCGTCGCAAGCGTGGTAGTACTGGATTATGGGCACCTTTACCTACAGGTATTGGTAGTTGTAGTTTTGCTGGAGAAGTCCCCTCAGACTTATTAATATCTTCTGTGGAGAAACATAAGAACCTTTGTATGTCTTTGCCAAATGAAGGAAAAGGCGAACAGATGTATTTGAGCGATCTTGGTTTGGAGTAAAATAAATAGAAGTTGTGATGTGGGGTAGAGAAAACGAAAAATTCTTCTCTGCTCCCTTTTGAAAAAAAGAACAACAGTAGACAAAGACTGCAAAATTTTCATTAGACCTCTGCGATAATTAATCTCAAAGCTTTGTAATGCTTAGGCTAAAACTTAGTTTCCGTAGATGCATATTATGGATGATTTAGTCTTTGCCCATCGTACTTATTCAATAGTAATGGAATAGAAATATGACAACCGTTCTAAATATAGAAACTTCTGTAAAGACAGAAACTGCCAGACCAGTTACACCATTAGGTATTTTAGTAGAACAACTTGAGAAAACTGTCAAGATGGCAGAAAATGTAGAAATACCTGCTAAACTTGCTGAGGCTATTAAAGATGCTTACCAATTAGCAGAAGGTCTTGACCCCTACATAGAGAAAAATACTACCCAGGAGTCAGATGCTTTGGCAGCATTAGCAGAAAAGACTCGCCGGGAACCCTGGAATTTACGATTTTCTGATGGCGAAACAGTACGCCAGTTAGAACAGGAAATGTTATCTGGGCATATTGAGGGGCAAATTCTCAAAATGTTCGTTCACATGACTGGGGCGAAACGTATCCTAGAAATAGGAATGTTTACTGGGTATTCTGCATTGGCAATGGCAGAAGCACTGCCAGAAGATGGACTTGAAGTTGCTTGTGAAGTCGATCAATATGTAGCTGAGTTTGCTAAAGCTTGTTTTGAAAAGTCTCCCGCTGGGAAGAAAATATCAGTCGAAGTTGCACCTGCTTTGGAAACTATGAAGAAGCTGGCAGATGCTGGAGAAACTTTTGATTTAGTGTTTATTGATGCTGATAAAAGAGAGTATATAGAATATTTCAAAATTCTCTTAGATAGAAATTTATTAGCACCAAACGGATTTATTTGTGTTGATAATACTTTATTGCAAGGGCAGCCTTATCTGCCACCAGAAAAGCGTGCTGTTAATGGAGAAGCGATCGCTCAATTTAACCGCTTTGTTGCAGAAGACCCCAGAGTAGAACAAGTTTTGCTACCTTTACGAGATGGGGTAACTATTATTAAGCGAAAGTAGTTATGGTTTGACGAGGGTTTTCAGGCTGACAGAGATTTTAATGCTGCTGTCAACCTGAAAAACTATGTGAATCAGTAGCTTGAGTTCCAAGCGAATTTAAGCCTGTGGAGAAGATAAGTTACAGACTGCGGTCGGTGGTCTTCTGTGTTTGCGCAGCATTCCGTAGGAAAACAGGAAGCTAGCTCCAAAGCTTATGCGATAGCTTACGCTTAACCGGAGGTTATCGTGTATGGGTAAGTTTGGGTAAGTTTAGTAGAACGGTTAGTAACGGTATTATTAACCTAATCAATAATTGGATATATAGCACAAGGAAGAAGGATAAATCTTACTTTGTTTGAGTTTTAAGCTTTTAATCTGGCCGCACCCTTTCCTTTAACTACTATAACTCCTGAATATTCGGTAACATCATAAGTGTTACTGATATAAAGAATGATAATCAAATGCTACTGACAATTTTTAAGAGTAAACTGCATCGGCTCACAGTAACCGAAGCACAACTATACTATGAAGGCTCAATTACCATTGATGAAGAGCTACTCAAAACTGCCAGTATCTTAGCTTATGAAAAAGTACAAGTAGTTAATGTCAATAACGGTTCACGGCTAGAAACCTATACTATTCCGGGTAAATGGGGTAGTCGTATTGTCTGCCTCAACGGTCCAGCAGCCCGAATAAATGCTGTTGGGGACGAGATAATAGTTATCGCTTATGCTCAAATGACACCAGAAGAAGCACTTCTACATCGTCCTCAAGTTATTTTAGTGGATAAAAATAATCATCCTCTACAGAAAAACTAATACTTAGATTTAGCTCTGCAACTAAATTTTTGTTCTCTAAAACTTAAAGAAACTATCAGCGTCCAGTACTCAGTAGAATCATTTTTTTTTACTCCCTCGTTTGCGGAGCATTCCAGACCGAAAAGGGATTTTCATCCCTCCTCAACTATCCAGCGCTTGGGATTGTTGGGATTTTAATCCAAGCCCAAAAAGCTGATAGCTAGTTAACATTTTTTTCCTGATTATAAATAAATAACATGGCAGTAATTTTATTTGTCCAAGGACGTGCTTACGCACTGTTCCAAAATATCGGTACTCTGATTTTATTGTTAATTGTTTTACCGTTTAATTTACTAAAAGTAATACCATCGCTGCTCTGGAATTTGATCGGTAAACCTTTTCAAAAAAAAGTAGTAGCTGAAAACCCAAAAAACATTCTAATTACGGGTGCAAAAATGACTAAATGTTTGCAACTTGCCCGTTCATTCCATGCAGCAGGACACAAAGTTTTTTTGCTAGAAGCAAATAAATATTGGTTATCAGGAAATAGATTTTCTAATGCTGTTACAGGCTTCTATACATTACCCTTTCCCCACAAAGATTGGGATGGCTATTGTCAAGGATTACTAGAGATTATTAAAAAAGAAAATATAGATGTATTTATCCCAGTATCTAGTCCGGCAGGAAGCTACTATGAGTCTTTAGCAAAACCGCTTTTATCAGAACATTGTGAAGTATTGCATTTTGATGCTGAAATTACGCAACTATTAGATAATAAATTTACATTTATTGAAAAAGCTAAAAGTTTTGGTTTGTCTGTACCTAAATCATTTTTAATTACAAACCCCGAACAAGTTCTCAGTTTTGACTTTGCTACTGATGGGAGTCAATATATTCTCAAAAGCATTCCCTATGACTCAGTGCGTCGTCTAGACATGACAAAACTGCCCATGAATTCTAAAGCAGAAATGGAGGAATTTGTCAATAATTTGCCGATTAGCGAACAGAGACCCTGGATTATGCAAGAATTTGTGAAAGGTAAAGAATATTGTACCCACAGCACTGTCAGAAAGGGTAAAACTAGACTTTATTGTTGTTGCGAATCATCAGAATTTCAAGTTAATTATCATCATGTAGATCGACCTCAAATCTATCAATGGGTAGAAAAATTTGTCAGAGAATTAGATATTACTGGGCAAATTTCCTTCGACTTTATTGAAACAGAAGATGGTCGAGTTTATCCAATAGAATGTAATCCCAGGACTCACTCAGCTATTACTACATTTCACGACCATCCAGGAGTAGCAGATGCTTATTTGAAAGATAGTAAAGATGAAAATGAAGCCTCACTAATACCACTGCCAAATAGTAAACCTACTTATTGGACTTACCATGAATTATGGCGACTGACAGGAATTAGATCTTTAGGGCAATTAAACACTTGGATTAACAGAATTTTTCAAGGAACAGATGGTATTTTTCAAGTGAATGACCCTTTACCATTTTTGATGGTACATCATTGGCAAATTCCTTTACTTTTGTTAAGTAATCTGCAAAAATTAAAAGGGTGGGTAAAAATTGATTTTAATATTGGAAAATTAGTAGAATTAGGCGGAGATTAATAAATTAGATTTATGTCAGGGCTATTTCATTCTCGATAGACGCAGGGACGCGGAGACACAGAGACACGGGGATGTAGGCTTTTAATTTATGATTAAAAGTTAACTTTTCACCCAAAGAAGTAGAACTGCTCATAACTTTCTCCTCATCAGACTTTGAGAGAAACGCAAACATTTAGAATGAAACAGCCCTGGGATTTCTGTAGGCTGTAAACTCAGAAACTAAAAAAGAAAAACCAGATTTCTACTAAGGTTAAATCATAAATTTTTATGGATAAACAAATTTGGATTGCGATGACATTTATTGCCTTTCTACTGTCATTTACAGCAGTAGGAATTTACTCCGCAACCCAAAAACAAAACACAACAAATGATTACCTACTTGCTAGTAGAAATGTTAATCCCTGGTTGACAGCTTTATCAGCAATGGCAACAGGTCAGAGTGGATATTTATTCATTGGAGTAATTGGCTTTACTTACAAAGTGGGAGTTGCTTCAATTTGGATACCTGTTGCTTGGGCAATAGGAGACTATATTGCTTGGTGGCTGATATTCAAAAAGTTGAGGTTAGTCTCTCAACAAACAAATTCAGATACAGTTTCCTCATTCCTCGGTCAAGAAAATCTAGGACAAGGCAAAAATAACGGGCGCTGGATTACAATAATTTCAGCTCTAATTACTATTGCTTTTCTCGGTACTTATGCTTCAGCTCAACTCGTAGCAGCAAGCAAAGGGCTAAATGCAATATTTGGCTGGAACTATCAATTAGGAGTTATCATTGGAGCTGTAATTGTCGTTATTTACTGTTTTTCAGGAGGCATTCGTGCTTCTATATGGACTGACTCAGTGCAGGCAATTTTGATGATTGGCTCCTTGTTGGTTTTGTGTGTAGTCGGTTTGATTAACTGTGGTGGGTTTGGAGAACTTTGGGCAAAACTCAATGCAATTGACCCCACCCTGACAAATTGGATTCCTGCTAATCTGCCTTGGGGATTTTTCCCTTACTTTTTAGGATGGGTAGTGGCAGGGTTTGGCGCTGTAGGCCAACCTCATATATTGGTAAGAGCAATGGCAATTGACTCTGCAGAGAATGTGGCTTTCGCTCGCAATATCAAATTTGTCTGCGGTCAAATCAACTCTGCCACTGCTTTTGGTGTTGGGTTAACTGCAAGAGCATTGTTACCAGATTTAATCACATCAAGTGACCCAGAGTTAGCATTACCTTATCTATCTATGGAACTATTACCAACAGTGATGGTGGGGTTAATGTTAGCCGGATTATTTTCAGCAGCGATTTCTACAGCAGACTCCCAGATACTATCTTGTTCGGCTGCACTCAGTCAAGACTTGATTCCTAATACAGCTAATTCTTATAGAATGGCTAAAATTGCCACGTTAGTTGTCACAGCTATTGTATTAGCAATTGCCCTAGCAGGAGACAATAACGTATTTGCTTTAGTAATTTTTGCTTGGTCAATTTTAGCTTGTGGTTTAGGCCCATTACTGGTATTGCGGGTTTGGCAAAAGCCAGTGAGTGTACCAGTAGCGATCGCTATGATGATTATGGGAATTATTGTTTCTATAGCCTGGAATCTAGGACTTGGGTTATCTAGTGCTATTTATGAAGTACTTCCCGGTATGGCTACAGGCTTTATTGTTTATGGAATTGTTTATTTTTTGATCGACTCTAGAGAGTTGAGTAAATAAAAAAATTGTACTACCTTATATCAGTTTGATCGAGACGGAAAAAAATGGATGCTCCAAATAAAGTATCACGATTACAACTATTTTTATCATTACCGATAGACTGTTTAGCTGCATTGATAGGTGGGACAATATGTCTATCTTTATCACCTATTTTCATCCGTTTGAGCGAATATGAAATCGGTCCAAATGCCGCAATATTTAATCGCTTGTGGATTGCCACTGTTGCCTTTGGGTTAGTTAGTCGATTTTTGGCTGTGCGCCACCGAGAACAAAAAAAGGAAATCCAATCAGATCGACAAAAACCTCATCTACTTCACAGAGCCAAGCTATTGATGATAGCAGATGGGGTTATTCTCTCGATGGGTCTAATACTTTGGGCTTGGTCTTTGACTCAGACAAGCATTGCCAACGCTAGCATGATGCATAATCTGGTTCCTATATTTACTGTTTTAGGAGGGTGGCTAGCTTTAAGTCAAACCTTTGACCATCGATTTCTGCTAGGTATGTTTGTGGCGCTCGCTGGATCTGCATTATTAGAAATGAATGAACTTTTATCACTAAGAGTCAGCCAACAACTACTAGGAGATTTTGCAGCATTACTTTCAGCAGTATTTTTTGGCATACACCCACTAATAGTTGAGCGACTCCGAGCTCAGATAAACCCAATCACGATTATGACTTGGTCTTCGGCAACAAGCTCTCTGTTGTTATTGCCTTTTGCTCTAATTGTTGAAGAGCAACTTTTTCCAAGTTCCTTTACTGGTTGGTTTTCAGTTATTGCTCAAGCCGTTGTTGCTCAAATGTTAGGTATAGGGCTTTTAGCTTATTCTCTCAAAAGGTTATCTGCTGGGCTGACTAGTCTAGTTGCGTTATCTATTCCTATTCTCAGCGCTGTCGAAGGTTGGGCAATTTTCTCAGAAAATCTTAGCTTGTTGACTTCGGTAAGTTTCTTGGTAATTTTATTGGGAATGTATTTGGCTATCTCTAGTAGATCTGCTATCAAACCGAAAGTAGAATCTTCTTATTGAAGGCAAATAGTTGAGAGTCACAATTAATAAAAATTAATTCTTCTACTTTTCTTGTTAAAATTTAGGACACAATTAACTAATTCAATAGAAATAAAACAACTAATTATGAAATTAGGAAAAATTAGCAAAACTCAACCTTCATCTTTAAGCACAGTGCCAGTGTTACAAGTCTTGCACCTCGCAGGCTCCCTTGTCTCTGACTTTTACTACAACTTATCAATAATCTACGCCAAAGAAGTAGTACAACCAGTGGGTGTCAGTAGCTACTATGCAGTCGTACATCCTGAAGGTTTTTGGCAGTTAGGAACGTCCTTAGATTCCTTGTCGGAAAAGATGTCTCTCCAGGATATGATTCCTCAACTATCTCAGATTGATGTAGTAGTTCCCCATATGTTCTGTTTTCCTGGAATGACTAGTTTTAGGGCTTTATTTGAGGATATTATTGGTATCCCTGTAATTGGCTCACCATCCCATTGCACAGCATTAGCAACTAACAAAGCTTATACAAGAAACATCGTGTCTGCATCTGATGTCCTAGTTGCCAAAGCACAACAACTACGCCGGGGAGATAAATTAACAATGCAGCCACCCTTTGTAGTGAAGCCAACCTCGGAAGACAATTCTTTGGGTGTGACATTGGTGTGGGATGAATCTCAAATAGAGGCAGCATTGGAAGTTGGGTTTGAACTAGATGAGATGTTGTTAGTTGAGGATTATATTCCTGGAAGGGAACTCCGCGTAGGTGTAGTTGAATATGAGGGTAAGTTGTCCGTCTTGCCAATGATAGAGTATTTAGTCACGGAGGAAAACCCTATTAGAACTTTACATGATAAGTTGGAGCTAAAATCAGACGGAATCCCTGGAAAACAATCTGAGAAAACAGCAATTAAGCCAGTATGTCCAGCAAATGTCACACCAGAACTATTCAATAAACTTGCCGATAGTGCTAAGAAGGCTCATGTGGCATTGGGATGTCGTGATTACTCTTTGTATGACTTCCGAGTACACGCAGAAACCAATGAGCCATATTTGCTTGAAGCAGGATTATTTTGGTCTTTCGGCAGAATTAGCATGATTTCCCGGATGCTTGAAGCTGATGGGCAAAAATTAGAAGATGTGGCTTTGCAACTGTGGAGTGCAGCAGCAGAGAGGACTCGCGTAGCTTGTGGTTCGTTGTTTAAATACAGCAAATCAGAGCAAGCAGCAAAGGTTTAACGAAGTCAGAAGTTAGAAGTCAGAAGTCAGCAGTTATTTTTGTAATGGGGATGTGAGCAAGCCTCCAAAAATATTTCGCCTTAAAAGGCGGGGTGGCACCATTTCTCATTTTATTGAACTTATTGAGCAGTAGGGACGTTGCATGCAACGTCCTTACAGAGAAGTAAACATCAGGGTCTCAAGGGGTGATATCATGTCCGGATAAGAGCGATCTGGAAAAAAACCAAAACAGTCACTTGCAGTACAAATCTTTTTATTCTCCCTACTCCCTACTCCCTTATTTATAACTATTCAACCGGACATGATATGACAAGTACCTCAACGTATTTCCGTCCGAAGCGACTGATAGGGTTTGCGCAACATTCCGGAACGGAAAGCAATCTCAAATCCTAGTTTTTCGTAAAGGTAAAAAATGAACCAAATCACACCATTAGATGTCCCTTCGGCCATCCAACAACGACGCTCTATCAGAGCTTTTAAGCCTGACCCAATAGAGCCAGAACTAATAAAGCAACTCGTTGAGTTTGCCGTGTCTGCTCCTAGCGTATCCAATCTACAACCATGGCAAATTGTTGTAGTCCAAAGTCCAGAAAAAAAAGCAGCATTGGTAAAAGCCTGTACGGATGATGAGATTAGTGAATTACGTCCAAGGATTTACGAACGTCAAAAAATTATTGCTAGCGCGCCGATAACCTTTGTCTTTGCTGCAGACCTCAATGGTTGGAATAAAAATACCGTCAATATGCTAGAGTTGGCCGAGCAGAATGGAGTATATACTGATAAGGAAGTAAAGTACTTGAAAAAAGGTATCCCTCAATTATTTGAACAACAAGAAGACAAAACTCGGGAATGGGCAGTTAAAGATGCCGCGATCGCAGCTACTCATCTAGTTCTGGCAGCAGAAAGTTTGGGTTTATCTAGTTGTATGCTCTATCACCCTTTAGAGAATAGAGTTAAAGAGGTGATTGGATCTGGCAATATGCCAGACATCGCTATTGCTGTTCTTGTGGCTGTAGGTTATGCAGCAGAATCAAGAAAAAATCCAGGTCGTTTGCCATTGTCAGCAAATGTGTCTATCGACGAGCTTGGTAATTCAATGGAGTAAACTTATTCACATTGCGCATTTTATATCATGTCCGGTTGAACAGTTATAAATAAATAACGGCGTAGGAGTCAGGAGTCAGGAGTCAGGAGGGAAGAAAGAAGAAGGAAGAAGAAGAACAGGAGAAGAAGGAGAAAGTTTTTTATCACTAATTATCCAGACATGATATTACTGAGTGTTAAGGCGAAGTTTATATGACATTTAAGCACAAAAAAAATCACTTTTTTGCTAATTTCAGCTAAGTTAATTTTCATTATTCTTATTTTTGCTTCTCCCACACTCCCCCACTCCCCTACTCAACAAAATGTAGAAAAGTTTTTGAGAAATGGTATAACTGAGTCCTAGAATGGCTATATTCTGGAACTTTAAAGGTATAAAATATGACATTAAAAGGTTACGAGATTATTATAATAACTTTATTTTTATTCTGTTGTGTAAATGAATTAGTAATGAAAAATTGGATGAAAATCCTTGTAGACTTACTTCCTATAAAGAATTTTTTAATTACGAGAAATCGGGCAGATTGGCTACAGTTTTTTCTCCTGATAATATTAAGTTTTTTGTTCGGTTATCAACTAGATATTTCTGTCATCAAACTTCAAGTATTGATTAGAAATACTATGTTTTTTATGGCTGCAATAATTACTTGGAAAAGCATAACAATGGATTATGATGTTGTTGCTGACGAAAAAAATATTAAAGAAAGAATATTGCTAATTATTTTAACAATTAGTCTATACTTTTATCCTATTTTAATTCTTCCATATCTTTTTGTCTCGATTCACTTTTTCAACGCGTGGTTAATCCATAATATGATGCCTATTCGTATCCTAAAAATGTTTGTATCCTATTTGGGAGCGATAGTTATAATTAAACATCTTACTTGGGTGGAAAAAATTGAGTCTGCTGATACTTTTGTTCCATTCATTCTATTAATGTTATGCGTACAAGCATCTCACTATTTTATTCCTGGTGTGGGTAAATTAAAACTAGGAGATAAATGGCATTCATGGATGCTTAAAAATGAAACTCATTATCTAATGATATCCGCCTATAACTGGGGATGGTTAAAATTTTTACCTGAAAGACAGGCAGTTAATGTTGTTAATAAAATTAAAAAATTTAATCAAATCATAAATTCATGTACAATTATATTTCAATGTGGTCTTTTGGCTTTAATGGCTAATTCTGCTATATGCCTTTTACTATTGACTGGTTGCACGCTTTTAAATATAGCAATTTTTTTAGCTACTGGTCTTTGTTTTTGGGAATATGCGTTAACCAATACTATTATAATTGTTCTGATTTCCAATTTAAGTCATAGTATAAGCACTACACTTTTTTCTCCACTCAATTGGCTCGTTTACTTAGTTGTCTTGTTTCTACCTCTGAATGGAAAAGTCTGGAGTCCTTACTCTATGTCTTGGTGGGATACACCTTTCATAGGTAAAGTACACTGGCGTGTAGTTGGTAAAAGTGGTAAGATTTATGAGCTTTACAACAATTTTATGTGTCCTTATGAAGAGTTATATGGTCATGAATATGGATACTTTTTAGTGGATCGGAAAATTATATACGAGAATCATTTAGGTATTTGGAAATATAATAAAGAAGTGCGAGACCAAGTAATTGCTTCAAAAGGTGATTTGCAAATATTATCTAACCTACAAAATCAATTTGGAAAAAGTTATCGAGACTTTGAAAAAGAAAGAGAGCATGAGGAATTTTTAATTAAATTTTTTACCAGGAATTTTGTGCCTAAAGCCCCGTCCTTTTAGGACGGCTTTTTTTTTCTATTAGTTATCATTTTTTTGTTTTTGATGTTATGATAATAATGGTTTGAAACCCCAGAGTGTTGCTATATGCTCGAACTTAAAAGTATCGCTTAAGGATACAAACATTGGGTGGCGAATACCAAGAAAAACATAGCCAACGAACCAAAAATGGTTCAATTCCAGAAAAAATCAAGTTTTCGGTTTTTGATCGTATCGTGGGGCGCACGATAACGCTAGGCCAGTATCCTAGTACGTCTCTGGAGATATGGCCCTCTGGGACTAACTAAACTAGACTCGCTAATTAGTTCTGTAGAACGGTTAGTTGGTTTAGACACTGCTCGTAAGAGATAGTTGGTTTTAAGGTTTGTTGAAGAAAGAGAAATTCTAGATAGTGATATTTAGAATCCTCTCGCCTTTAGGCAGAGGAG
This sequence comes from Okeania sp., assembly GCF_983059655.1. Classification (NCBI taxonomy): domain Bacteria; kingdom Bacillati; phylum Cyanobacteriota; class Cyanophyceae; order Oscillatoriales; family Microcoleaceae; genus Okeania; species Okeania sp. The sequence goes on along the minus strand of NZ_CEZPJD010000002.1, from coordinate 13,549 downwards.
AACGTCAAAAAATTAAATTCCGGATTCAAGAAGAATGTCTTCCCCAGTTGGCTAAAATGGTTAAAAGCTCCTGGGGGATATTTCTTTTACTGGGGTGAATATCCTCCATATAGCGGGCAAGAACCTGTTTCAAGGGTTCTTATCTACTATGTAGAAAAGTTCTTTGACGATCGTAAAGTAAAGATAATTGTCAATGAAATTTTAAAAATGGTAGAGATTCCATCATCTAGTGATATCCCAACTTGAGAAACTTCCTAGCTATTCTAGAAAAAGTTTTTGTAGCTCTTTCGTCATTAAACTACATTGTGATTTCGCTTGTGTGAATTACTTAATAATTGAAGTGCTATTTAAGTTAAGCTTAATGTATAGTAATTGGTATAAGATAAAAAAGAGCAAAGAGGTGTAGGGAGAAATAATATCATGTCCGTTGGGGCGCGTTTGTGTAAACCCAAGGGTGAAGATCTACAGAAAATTTAAGTTTTTTTCCTGCTCTTAAGCCTTCCTGCCTCTTCCATCATCTCTCTTCCTTATTATCATTCCCATTTGACCGGAAATTTCTGGTCTCGAGCCTCCTTATTGCAGAGGTACTGATACAGCAGATTCAACCAAGCGTGAGGTACACCCCTCGCGGGCAAGATGCCCGCACTACAAACATTTAATTATTAATATCTGTACTTCATATACTTGGAATATGCTGTAACTGATAACTGATAACTGAAATGACTTAGCCTAGAAAACAAAGATGAATGCTCAAGCAAAATTATTAAAGCTACAGTTTGCCTCATTTTTACCGATAGATTCCTTAGTTGCATTAACAGCTAGCATAATCTGTCTCTCTTTTTCACCCATTTTTATCCGTTTGAGCGAACTGGAAATAGGACCAAACGCTACAGCATTTAATCGTTTTTGGATAGCGGCTGTTGCCTTTTGGCTGCTAAATACTTTATTGACAGTACGCCACCGATACCGAAATAAAGAAACTCAACTCGAACAACAAAAACACCATCTAGTTAATAGGGCAAAGCTACTAATAATAGATGGTTTTCTTATATCAGTAGGTCTAATGCTTTGGGCTTGGTCTTTAAATCAAACGAGTATTGCCAACTCTAGTATGATCCATAATCTGGTGCCAATATTTACAGTCTTGGGAGGATGGCTAGCTCTAGGTCAAACTTTCGACAATCGATTTTTGATTGGTATGGTAGTTGCGATTTTTGGAGCAACTTTACTAGAAGCAAAAGAACTGTTATCATTGAGGATGAGCCAAGAACTATTAGGAAGTTTAGCCGCTTTGCTCTCAGCAGTGTTTTTTGGAATACATCCACTGGTCATTCAGCGACTCCGGAGTAATTTAAGCCCTGTCACTATTATGACTTGGTCTACAACAACAAGTTTTCTATTTATATTACCTGTTGTTCTGATTGCCGAAGAGCAACTTTTCCCAACTTCGATAAATGGGTGGCTTGCAGTCATTGCCCAAGCTCTCGTTAGTCAAATGCTTGCTATGGGACTTTGGGCTTATTGTCTTAAAAAGTTATCTGCTGGGTTTAGTAGCTTAGTGGCTTTGGCTATTCCGGCTCTCAGTGCGGTGGAAGGTTGGGCTATATTCTCAGAAAGCCTGAGTTTTTTGACTGTGGTAAGTTTCTTTGTAATTTTATGTGGAATGTATTTGGCTATTTCTAGCACATCTGCTATCAAGCTGGAAAATAACTGAAGGCGCTGGTGAAGCGCGTGTATCATATTAATTATTTAGGAGTCAACCCACCCGCGCTCCCAACCCACCCCCGCCCCTCCCAGGAGGGGAGCCAAGAGGGGAACTCAGGAGTGGAGTCAACCCACCCCTGCCCCTTCCAGGAGGGGAACTCAGGAGTCAGGAGGGAAGAAATAAGAAGAAAGAGTAGTAGGGGAGAACGTTTTTTGTTAGCGCTCTTCTCTGGATATGATATCATACCTCAAATCATCAACGCCAATATTCGCTAAATTAAAGAGGAATCAAATTTTGTCTACTTTACGATCGCTTTCTACTTCTTACATACAGCAAACAAATTGGTTTCTGTATAAGTTTAAAGCTACAGATTTAACAGACAAAATTTCTGTAGCAGTTCGGATTAAGTCACCCCTAGATATTCAAAGTGTAAAAGATACACTGCAAGTATTAACTGAACGTCACTCGATTCTTCGCAGTATCTATTACGAACAAGATGGAAAAATAGTTCAAGAAATTAGGGAAAATGTTGATATTAATTTTGAACAAATTTCTGCTTCATCTTGGAGCGACGAAGAATTAGAAGGGCAGTTATGTGACTCGATCAAACGTCCTTTTAATTTAGAAACTAGCGGGGTATTTCGTGCTTGCTTATTTAAACGTTCGGTAACAGAGAATATTTTGTTATTGACTGTTCATCAAATAGCTGGAGATTGGGAGTCTTTATTAATATTAGTGAATGAATTTGTGGCTCTCTATGAATCAAAAATTAATCATGAATCTCTAGATTTACCCATACTAAATAAGTCTTATGAAGATTATATTCAGAAAGAATTAGACTTGCTCAATAGTTCAGAAGGAAAACAATTGGGCGATTATTGGCAACAGAATTTGGCTGATGAATTACCAGTTTTAGAATTACCAACAAATTCTCCTCGTCCAACCATTAGAACTTATAATGGAAAATCAATAAGGCATATCATAAATTCACAATTAAGTCAACAAATTCAACAACTGGCAAAAACAGAAACTGTCAAGGTTGAAGAGATACTATTAGCAGCATTTAAAGTCCTGCTTTACCGCTACACAGGAGAAGAAGATTTACTTGTAGGTTTATTACAAAATCGAGAAAATCAACCATTATTCCCTGGAGTTATTGGCAATTTTACTAATGTTACAGTTATCAGAAACTCTATTTCAGGGAATCTCAAGTTTACAGATTTTTTGACTCAAGTCAGTAAAACAGTATTTGAAACAGAAAGCTACAAAGATTATCCATTTGCTCTACTTGTACAACAACTCAAATTATCTAATCTGAGTTATTCTCCGATTTGTCAAGCAGCTTTTGGTTATTACAAATTTGATAAGTTATTTAATGCCAAAGAATTAGAATTAGAATATTATCAACTCCCACAACAAAAGGTGGATTTTGAACTCAGTTTAGAAGCAATTCAGTTAGATAAATCTCTCTGGGTTGATTGGAAATACAATAGTGATGTATTAGCAGCAGAAACTGTGAGTCAAATTGCCGAACATTTCCAGAATTTACTAACAGCAATTGTAGAAAATTCTCAGACAGAAATAGATAAGTTACCGATACTGAGTGAGAGGGAAAAACAGCAAATATTAGTGGAATGGAACGATACAAAAGTAGATTATCCTCAAGGCAAATGTATCCATGAATTATTTGAGGCACAAGTAGAAAAAACACCCGATGCAGTGGCAGTAGTTTTTGCAGAAGAAAAGCTGACTTATTCAGAGTTGAATGCCAAAGCAAATCAACTAGCTCACTACTTACAAAAGTTGGGAGTAAGGCCGGAAGCGCAGGTAGGAATCTGTGTAGAACGTTCTTTGGAAATGGTCGTAGGGATATTAGGAATTCTGAAAGCAGGGGGAGCTTATGTACCACTTGACTCAAGCTATCCATCGGAGCGTTTAGCTTATATGCTTTCTGATGCCAAAGTCTCAGTGTTGCTGACTCAGGAATCATTAGTGACATCATTGCCAGAGCATCAAGCACAGGTTGTTTGTTTGGATAAAGATTGGGAGGCGATCGCTCAGTCGCCTACAGAAAATTTGGCAAAAGTAGCCAAACCCGAAAATCTAGGCTACATCATCTATACATCCGGTTCCACAGGTAAACCCAAAGGAGTTGCCATGAGTCAACGCGCTCTGGTTAACCTAATTATGTGGCAGCAGCAGGAAACAATTATTGGCGAAGGTGCAAAAACATTACAATTTGCCCCCATCAGTTTCGACGTATCTTTCCAAGAAATTTTTTCAACCTTATATTCAGGCGGTACTCTAGTTTTAGTTTCTCAAGAAATAAGGCGCGATAGTTTTGCTTTGATGCAATTTATGATTGATAACAAAGTAGATAAACTATTTGTACCATTTGTCGCCTTGCAACAGTTAGCTACAGTTGCTGCTCAATGTCAAACTTTGCCACAACTGCGTGAAATTGTGACAGCAGGCGAACAGTTACAGATGACACCAGACCTAATTGAGTTAATGAAACGACTGCCCAACTGTAGATTGCAAAATCAGTACGGCCCGTCGGAAAGTCATGTAGTTTCTGCTTACAGTTTACAAGGTGCTGCGGAAAGCTGGCCGACACTACCTCCTATTGGTCGCCCTATTGCTAACAATCAACTTTATATTTTCGATAGAAATTTAAAACCAGTTCCCATCGGTGTTCCCGGAGAGCTGTATATTGGAGGAGTCGGTGTGGCAAATGGTTATCTTAATCGTCCGGAGATGACTGCGGAAAAATTTATTAATATCCCTCTTCCGTCCCCCTTAGAAAGGGGGAGACCAGAAGAAATTCCCCTTCCATCTAGCTTAGAAAGGGGGATACGAGAGGTTCCCGCTTTAGAAAGGGAGAAACTACAAGTTCCCCCCTTACAAAGGGGGGTTAGGGGGGATAATATTTCCCTATACAAAACAGGAGATTTAGCTCGCTATCTTCCTGATGGTAATATCGAATTTATTGGTCGCATCGATAACCAAGTCAAAATTCGAGGTTTTCGGATCGAAATTGGAGAAATTGAAACGACGATCGCTCAACATCCCACTGTTAAAGAAACAGTAGTTTTGGCAAGGGAAGATAACCCTGGTAATAAACGTTTAGTGGCATATATTGTGCCCGAAACTGAGACGGAGCAAAAAATTGTACCGCAACTAAAACAACATCTCAAGGAAAAATTGGCAGAGTATATGCTGCCTTCAGCTTTTGTGGTTTTGCCACAACTGCCATTAACTCCTAACGGGAAGGTTAACCGTCGCGCTCTACCTGCACCGGATATTTCTAGTTTTAGCGAGAGTAATAATTTTGTTGCACCACGAGATGATATTGAAGAACAATTAGCAGAAATTTGGTCAAATATTCTCAATATTAATCCAGTAGGAGTTAAAAATAATTTCTTTGAGTTAGGAGGTCATTCTCTATTAGCAGTTAATTTAATGGCAAAAATTCAACAACGCTTTGCCAAACAATTACCTTTATCCACTCTGTTTACTAATCCCACAATTGAAGATTTAGCAAGTTTAATCCGAGGTGAAAATCAAGTTATTTCTTCTTCTCTAGTCCCACTGCAAACTCAGGGAAATAAACAACCATTTTTCTGTGTACATCCTGCGGGCGGTCATGTATTTTATTACCAGGAATTATCCCATTATTTAGGTAATAATCAACCCTTTTATGGTTTACAAGCTCAAGGGTTTAATGAAGGAGAAAAAATCTTCATAAACGTGGAAGACATGGCTGAATTTTATATCAAAACTATGCAAGAATTTCAACCAGAAGGACCCTATCAAATTGGTGGTTGGTCTTTTGGAGGAGTTGTTGCTTTTGAAATGGCACAACAGTTAGTTAAGCAGGGACAAGAAGTTAGTTTGTTGGCTTTATTAGATCCTTGGGCTCCCATCTTATTAGACCCTAATAAGAAAATCGATAATTTGTACATGAGGGGGGTATTAAGTCGTTATTTTGGAGGAATGTTTGGTATAACTAATTTAGTTACTGAGGAAGAATTAATTGGGTTAAGTTCTGAAGAACAGATAGAATTTATTATTGATAAAGCAGAAAAATTAGAGCTATTTCCCCAGGAAGCTACTCGCGAACAGAATCGACGCTTTATTGATGTAATTATTGGTACTTTGAAAGCAACTTATGCCTATAAGCGTCGGCCTTATCCAGGAAAAGTAACAGTCTTTCGGGGACAAGAAAAACATCCTCATGGGATAGATCCGCAATTAGTTTGGGTAGAAATGTATGCTATTTTAGATGTAGCTGATATGGAGGTAGTTATGGTTCCTGGCAATCATTTTACATTTATAAAAGAACCACATATCAAGGTATTAGCGGAACGTTTGAGTGAGCATTTAAATTAGTTAATACTTACCCATGAACGCTATTGGTAGGGTGTGTTAGCGACAGCGTAACACACCAAAACCCTATATCTATTCTCAGTGCGTAAGTTTTATTAGTAAAAATTGGTCAAGCTCGTTTTTCACCTAATTCAGGAAGAAAAATATGACCGTTTTTATTAATAATGAACCTTAGTATTTTGCCACAGTAGAAACTCGTGCCTTACAGTAGATTCACCTTAGAGGAACTCAAACAAAAATTTAACATTACCCTGACAGGCAGCAAAGGAAAATTTAACAACTTACCAGAAGTTGCCCCCAGTCAATTTCTTCTTGAAGCCTTAGAAGAATATTTACCCTTAGCAGTAGCGATCGGTTCAGAAAAAGCTCGCTCTGAATTAATAGTTGCACCAATTTTAGTGGCAATTAAAAAACATTTAAACCAACAGATAAGTTTATTTTCTGGCATCGAGTTTAATGTTGATATAGAGCTTGGACTAAATGGCTTTTGCGATTTTATTATTAGCAGTTCAACCCAACAATTTTTCATCGAATCACCAGTTATTGCCTTAGTAGAAGCTAAAAACGATAATCTTAAATCTGGTTTAGCTCAATGCATGGCAGAAATGGTTGCCGCTCAAATTTTCAACCAACGTCAAGGTAACGAGATTTCCAAAATTTATGGAACTATTACTACTGGAACTTTTTGGCAATTTTTAGAGTTAGAAGGTGAAGCAGTAGTATTAGATTTACAGGAATATTCTGTGGAAAATTTACCAAAAATTTTAGGAATCTTGACCAATTTTGTTAGTTAGTAAATAAGCATTCAGCATTCAGCAGTCAGCTATCAGCTTTATTAACTTTAGTAGACAATTAAAACTCGTTTTTCTTGTGCTTCAATTCTTTGTTTAAAAATGTAGTAGAAGTTAAGCAAATACTTGGTTAATTCATTAAAAAGCTGAATGCGAACAGGTTCCGCACCGAAGAGCTGACTGCTAATAGCTGTTTGCGCAGCATTCCGCAGGAAATGCTTACTTTATAGCAATGCTAAGTTGAAGTATATCTTTGACAGTATTTGCTTTTATTCTGTAGTCAAAAAATTGGAGATTAATTATGCTAGGAAGTGCATCAGAGTCTAAGAAAAAAATCTATCGAATCATCTACGGTTACTGGCAAAGTCAGTGCGTTTATGTAGCAACAAATTTAAGAATTCCTAATTTGTTGCATGACGGACCAAAAACTGTTGAAGAAATAGCAGAAAAAACAGCAACAAAGGTAGAAAAACTTTATGTTGTACTCCGAGCATTAGCTCATTTAGGCGTGTTTATAGAAAAACCTGGTCGTGTTTTTGCTTCTACAGAATTATCCGAATTTCTAATTACAAATGATTCCCCTTCTATCGGTGACTTTTTAATGCACATTACAGAACCTAATATGTGGGATGGTTGGCGAGAATTAGAAAACAGTTTAAAGACTGGAGAAGTTCCTTTTGAGTTAGCAAAAGGTAAGGATTTTTACACTTCTTATATGACAGAGAATCCCAATAGTAAAAACTTGTTCAACAATGCCATGAGTTATTTAACTGCTGAAGTTGTCGATCCGTTATTTGCAGTTTATGATTTTGGTCGCTTTCAAACAGTAATGGATGTGGGAGGAAATCAGGGTACATTAATTGCCAATATTGTGAAAAGATTCGGCTGTAAAGGAATTTTGTTTGACTTACCCCATGAAGTAAAAACTGCTCCTAATAATCTGGCAAAATATGGAGTTAATGATGCAGTAACAGTTGTTGGTGGAAGTGCTTTGGAATCTTTACCAAAAAGTGCCGATGCAATTGTCATGAAATATTTTCTATCGGTATTCAGTAAAGAGGATTCAATCAAAGTATTGACTAACTGTCGAGAAGCTCTGCCAAAAGATGGTAGGGTAATTCTTCTACAAACTTTAGTTCCTGCTGTTGGTGCCCCTGTAGAATATCCCGATGGCACAATACCAGCTTTAGCAGCAGTGCAGATGATGATTACAAACCCAGGGGGTTACTGGCGCACCGAACAAGAATATAAGGATTTGTTTGCAGCAAGTGGTTTTCAACTCGAAGAAATCTTTAATACTGGTACAAGTATGACAGTTATGGAGTTTAGCTCTATTTAAAGCGATCGGCGCATTAAAATTTACTGTAAATTTGATGCGCTTTTTCCCAGGTTGATTTTCTATAATTATAGCGCTGTGCGCAGGCAACAGGCAACAGCTCATCTGGCAACAGAGGGAATAAATTGCCGATAACATAAGACTTTTAGCTATTGGGCAAATCCTGCAATTTGTAAATATACCAGCGCTCATTGCTATACTTCAATATTCAATCTCCCCCGCTTCCCCACTCCCCTACTCCCCCACTACCCTACTACCTCACTCCCCCACTCACTCTTTTTTAAGGAAAGCCAGGGTAATGAATTGTAGGATAATTTAATAATTAACTTCACGATTAGGAGCAAGATATGGAAATCACAGGAGCAAGCAAAGCATCTGAAGATATCCGTAATGGAAAAATCAAATTCTGTGCTTTACCAAAAGTACCAGAAAGAGAATTTCCATCAAATATTAATCCCATTCGAGCTGAAATTATTCGGATTATTGAAAAAACATGGGTGAATGGAACAAAAATCCATTACTGTTTTTTTGACCATACTAAAGGACATAACTCTCCGGCTGAGTGGACAGGTTCCCCAGACGATAAACAAGTTGTCAGGGAAGCATTTAAAGAGTGGAAAGCTGTGGGTATTGGCCTAGAGTTTGAAGAAGTTGATTCTCCCCCAGATGCAGAAGTTCGCATTGGTTTCCAACAAGGTGATGGATCTTGGTCTTATTTGGGAACTGATGTGCTGAATATTCCTTTAAATCAAAGAACTATGAATTTTGGGTGGCCTTTAGCTGAGGATGCCTATGGTAAGGAAACTGCACTTCATGAAGTGGGACATACTCTGGGATTACCACACGAACATCAAAATCCTCAAGCAGGTATTCAGTGGAATGAAGATGCAGTCAGGGCTTCTTTAAGTGGACCTCCGAACAATTGGTCATCAGAGACGATAGAATATAATATCCTGCGTAAAATACCAGCAAATGAAGTTGCAGGTTCTCAATGGGACCCAAATTCAATTATGCACTATCAGTTCCAAGCAGAATTAATCGATAATCCTGCACCCTATAATCAGCAAGGAATTTTTCCAGAGCCTGGTTTGTCACAAAAGGATAAAGACTGGATGCAAAAGTTTTATCCTGTGCTGGAATCAAACGATTACATTGAGCTTAAACCCTTTATTTCAGTGCCATTGGTTTTATCTCCCGGAGAACAGGTTAATTTTATTGTGAAGCCAAAAATTTCTCGAAATTACAAGTTTCAAACTTTTGGTGAAGCAGATACTGTAATGGTTTTGTTTGAGGAAGAGAATGGCGATCCAAGGTATTTGGATGGAGATGATGATAGTGGTAATGAACACAATGCTTTGATTACTCACAAACTGTTGAGAGGTCGTACTTACATTCTCAGAGTTCGTTTGTATTATTCTGGCTTAAGTGGTGAAACTGCTGTAATGATGTGGTAGAAAAGGGAGTAGAGAGCTTACAAGAGTAAGTTTTTCCTATTTCAGTGGAGAGGACGCGGGGAGGGGGAGACACGGAGACGCGGAGATATATGGACGCGGGAGTTTTCTTTTATGAACAGAGCGAGTAGATTGAATTAATTACTCAATTATCTAATCTCCGCATCCCTGTTTCAAGTCTTAAAAACTTACCTTTGTATAGCATTACGCAAATAGGTTAGGGCAATTATAGACGCTCAAACTTAGTCAGGGATTACTTCTAACTTCTGACTTCTGACTTCTGACTTCTGACTTGCGCGTAGCGCTATAAGGAGTGGGGGAGATTTAATATTGAATTATAAATATATCATAAGATATCTCCGAAAAAGAATGTAGGGAAATTCCATGAAACTTCCCTAGCAAGATTTCAGGAAAAGTTGATGTAATTGATGAAGATAGATTTATAATAATTCGATCATTAATTATCATATTAACAAGCGATCGACTTTCAGCCTTGGGTATTAATCCCCTTACTTAAGTTTACTGAATGAAATATGACTGCTGAAAATTATTTAAAAGGAGTAGATAAAATATGGGTTTAATTAGTGGTCTCCTCGGAAATGCTTCCGAAGTTAATACTGATTCCAAAAAACTAGATAAGTTATTCAACGATATTTTAGTAGATGGAGAACAAATTGAAAAAGCTTACCAAGTTATTCGCGATATGTTTGTGTTTACTAACAAGCGTTTAATTTTGGTAGATAAACAAGGAGTAACAGGGCATAAAATTGAGTTTCTCTCTATTCCCTATTCAAAAATTACCAAATTCTCTAAAGAAAGTGCGGGGCATTTTGACTTAGATGCAGAGTTAAAGATTTGGGTGGGTAGTGAATCAGAACCAATTAGTCATGAGTTTAATCGTTCAGTGAGTATTAATGAAGTTTATGCTGTACTGAGTAAGTATGTTTTGAAGTAAATTTTTGCATAAAGTTTTGGGTTTTAGCTTCAATATTCTTGTGGTTTAATCCATAATTAATTGTGTACAACACACGTTATAGTAAAATTTTTAAGCTAATCTATAGGAGTAGTTCTACTTATGAACTACTCTTGATTTTGTCTTATCCTAATTTTTCCAAAAAATAGCATATAACAGTCGAAGGAAAGATTAAGATATATCGAAAGCTTACAGCGGTTTTAGTAGACCAGATTAGGGACGTTGCATGCAACGTCCCTACAGGGGTTTGGTTATGGAAATGTGTTTATCAATGAGCAAAAGTGCTGTAAAACTCAGACAACGCAATATTTTTCCTTCTTCTTTTTTTCTTCCTTCTTTACTTCTACTATTACTATTAAAAAATATGAATAAAGGTCCCGATCCAAACCTGAAATATCCAATACCCGATCGAACTCGATTAGTCTATTTAAAAAACATTATTAAAAATCCCAACATTATTATCGGAGACTATACTTACTACGATGATTTTGAGAATCCAGAGAATTTTGAGCGCAATGTTCTCTATCATTTTGATTTTATTGGAGATAAATTAATTATTGGTAAATTCTGCTCTATTGCCTCTAATGTAAAGTTTATTATGAATGGAGGAAATCATCGTACTGACTGGTTTACAAATTATCCTTTTCCTGTGTTTGGAGCAGGTTGGGAAAAAGCAATGCCGGACTCGTGGCCAGACAAAGGAAATACTGTTATTGGTAATGATGTTTGGATTGGTTATGGAGCGGTTTTTATGCCTGGTATTCAAGTAGGGGATGGAGCAATTATTGCGACAAATTCTGTGGTGACAAAAAATGTTGATCCATACAGTATTGTTGGTGGAAATCCTGCTAAGGAAATTCGTAAAAGATTTGAGGAAGCTCTTATTAAAGAGTTGCTAGAAATGAAATGGTGGAATTGGGAAATTGAAAAAATTACTGATAATTTACAGGCGATTTGTGGGTCAGATATTAATGAATTGCGCAAGGCTTTTTCAACAATTAATAATTAATAATTACCTATCCTTGACAAAGAAGAAATAATTCTAAATTCTAAATTATTGAATGCTTTTCTTTGTTTCATACCATCGGAATTAAACTGTTGTGTAACAGTTACAGTAGATTCGGTCTTGGTATTTTTTTTTATTTTATATGTATAAAGAAAAAGTTGATTTAATTCCATAGCAAATTATCGAAAGGTAAAATTTTGTTGATATCAAATTATTAACAATATATATGGTTAGTCAACAAACAATTGATATTGTCAAATCTACCGCACCAGTACTGAAAAAACAAGGAAAACAAATTACTACTCGGATGTATGAAATAATGTTTGAAAATCATCCTGAAATCAAATCGCAGTTTGATATGTCGGCTCAAGCTGATGGCTCTCAACCTGCAAAGTTAGCTACTGCAGTTTATAGTTATGCTACTCATATTGATGATTTGGCTGGTCTAAAATCAATGGTTGAAAAAATTGCTCACCGCCATGTACAAACTCATGTACTACCGGAACAATATCCAGTGGTGGGAGAATGTATGTTGCAAGCTATGCAGGATGTTTTGGGAGAAGTAGCTACACCAGAAGTGATATCTGCTTGGGCAGAAGCTTATCAGGCGTTGGCAGAAGTTTTTATTCACCGAGAGCATGAAATTTATGAAGAGGAAGGTGTTTCCTGATTTCATTTTTTTTGAGTTAACAAGACGGAGAAGATATTGAGTTTAATAGTTGCGGGGGAACGTAGTGGGGTTGGCAAAACAACTGTGACGTTGGCTTTACTGGCCTATTTAAAGTGGCAAAATTTGCAGGTGCAATCATTTAAGGTGGGGCCTGATTATATCGATCCGATGTTTCACCAGTATGTTACGGGCAAGTCTTGTCGGAATTTAGACCCAGTGTTGACTTCCGAGGTTTATGTGCAGCAATGTTTTGCACGAAATATTCAAGATGTTGATTTTGCTTTGGTTGAAGGGGTGATGGGTTTGTTTGATGGGGTGAACTTTAATCCCCCCTGGCCTGTCTTAGAAAGGCTTGATTACCCCTGGCCTGTCTTAGAAAGGTTTAATCCCCCCTGGCCCCCCTTAGAAAGGGGGGGAGAAGATGAGAGCGATCGCTGCTTTCCTGATTTTGCTTCTACTGCTCATATTTCTCGCTTGCTGAATGTACCTGTATTATTGGTGCTTGACTGTAGTCGGTTGTCAGCTTCTGTGGCAGCGATCGCTCATGGTTTGATTTCTTTTGACTCTACTATTAATTTTGCTGGTTTGATACTCAACCGAGTAGGGAGCGATCGCCATTTACAGTTACTTCAAAATTCCCTAAAATCTATAAATTTACCTATACTTGGGGTACTGCGACGACATCAAAATATTACTATTCCTGACCGACATTTAGGTTTACTTCCTACCGATGAAATGCCAGATTTAGATAATTTAATTAATGACTTAGCTGACTTGGCAAAAACTTGTTTTGATTGGGAGAAATTACTACCACTTTTAAAAATTCAGAATGAGGGGTCTCAGCACTTTTTATATAGTCAGATTATCCCTAATAATAGAATACATTTTCCACTATCAAATGTCAAAAAAATTGAGAAAAAAAAGTCTCAATTTTTGATAGGAGTAGCTCGCGATCGCGCATTTAATTTCTATTATCAAGACAACCTAGATATTCTGGTAGAGTTAGGAGCAAAAATAGTATTTTGGAGTCCCCTCAAGGATGAAAATTTACCTGCGGGAGTAGAAGGTTTATATTTTGGTGGTGGATTTCCAGAAGTTTTTGCCCAACAATTAAGTGAAAACATTTTAATGAGAAAAGCTGTTGAAAAAGCAATTATTTCTGGAATGCCAACTTATGCTGAATGTGGTGGGTTGATGTATTTATCTCAGGCAATTATTGACTTTAATG
>NZ_CEZPJD010000001.1:18704-87067 GCF_983059655.1 Okeania sp. | reverse complement strand
ATCGGACATATCATTAGACAACAACTGTTAAATTAGTATGCAGTGAATACTATATACTGGTCAGCCAATATAAAAAATAGTCAATATCAGTAATATTTAGGGTTAAAAATGGACAGCAAACCATGGTCTCTTCCAAACGTCGAATGGTCGCCTACAATTAAAAGTCGATTTGAAGTTCTAAGATTGGCGGATTTTAATCGGCGAGGGATTCCTACTGACCACGATCCTCGACAAGCTCACCGCATTAACTTTCATGCTTTGATTTTGTTTACAGAAGGGCAGGGAATCCATGGTGTTGATTTTATTGATTACTCTGTCAAGACCGGGACATTAATTCATGTTTGTGCCAATCAGATACACCATTTTGGTCATTCTCAGAAATTAAATGGTTTAATGGTAGTGTTTTTACCTGCTGCCTTGCCTAGCAATTTATTAGGAATGCCAACCAGTATTTCGAGTTTCTTATCTTGGTCTACCATGCAATACATTTGGCCATCAGTCACATCTCTTAAGCCTTGCCAAGCCCAAATTCTTAAACAACACATCGAACTATTGGACATTCATCAAACAATGAAATCTATTCAGCTTTCGCAACCCGCTGCTCAATATCTACTGTGGTCTGTGATAGCTTTCGCATTTCAGGCTGCTGTGGAATCTGGAAAACATCACCAGGGCAAGCTTATAGATCCGAGGTTTCTAGAATTTGTTGATTTGCTGGAGCGATCGTTTGAGTTTTGTCGAAATGTGAAATGGTATGCTGCTCAGATAAATTGTACAGATAGAACACTTTATCGCATATGCATGGCAACCGTTGGAAAATCTCCTAAGACAATTACGAATGAGCGGGTTGCAGTTGAAGCACAACGCAGATTGCTTTTTAGCAAAGCAACTGTGAAAGAGGTGGGATGTTCTTTAGGATTTGAAGAGACGACTAATTTTATTAAGTTCTTCAGACGCCTTGTTGGAAAGAATCCTGATGAATTTCGGATGTCATTAAAATCAAGCACTACTCCCAAGTCAAAAGTTAAAAATCATCTCTGATACCAAATATCAGAAAGTTTACTATATATCTTGGTGATGGGAAATGGAAAGATAGGCAAGCAAATATACCATTACTATTCAGAAATGGTATGAGTGAGTTTTCAGTTAAATCAAATCTAAAACTAATATAAGCTGTAACATTTTGACAGTGAAAAGTTACAGCTTATATAAAATTATATTCAGAAAAATAACTTGTTTATGAGTGTTGAAAATCAAAGATTATCTCCGCTTCGATGGAATAAATTATTGACCCAGATTGCTCCATAAAGAAGCTGGATGGGGAATAATATTAGATTCAACTTGAGAGTTTTGTTCAGAGGATTGAGTTAGATAAACACGGGTTGCACTATAACTAACAATGAACATGGAAAAAGCCACCAAGAATGTTACTACAACTCGATCTAAACCAGATATATTATCTAAGTGCTGAGAGTATTGAGATTTCATAGAATTTAAGTCTCCTCAATTCCTTACTTTTTCATTATCTCAGATATTTTTGTATTAACAGATACTTTTAATAAAAATTTATCTTTAAGGTTCTGGGAACTGACTAATTTGTAGAGGCAATGCAACTTGCTCAGTTAAAGAGATTGGAAGGTCTGCTTTATGGGAAATGATTCCATGACCTACTCCAGTGATTATTCCTAAAATGGCTGGTAATACAAAAGAAGCGAAGTTGTTCATTGATGATTACTAGAGAAAGTAAGACTATATCATCTCAATACTGGTATGTTGAATTCTGTAACAAATTTTACATTTTAGTTGAATTTTGTTAAGCAATCTAGTACAATTTTCCAAATTACAGATTTTCAGAACCTACGCATAACTACTAGATATAGTATAGTAAACAGCAGTTATCCTCTACAGATGGTGTATGATTTGAGATTTTGCGTAATTCCTAGTTTTAAAAGTTTTGTGGAATAGGCATCTTGCCCATTCCTGATATTTTAACCACAGACAGGATACCCACCCCACTTAATATTAATCCAGCCCCTCAACAATGCCAAACAGTGAGTATTGGGACATTAATTTAGTTTGCGAGTCAAACAAGCGTTCGATCGCGAAGGTATTAGTATTGGTGTATCGTGGCGATCGCTATCTGTGAAAAATTTATCTGATTTCACTAATGGAAAACAAGATGCTAATTATGATGATTTATAACGCGAGCAAGATGCTCGCACTAATTGTCAAACACCAACCTAGGGGTTGCCATACCTTACAGCGGTTTTCATTTCGGTTAGTTAGACTACATAGAATGTCCCTATAGAAGCTCTAACCGTATCTTTGCTAATTTTGGGTTTTTAGGCCAAGAAGTGAGGATATTGATATTTAATTACTATAGATAGATATCTCCAACAATCAAAAATAAAATCAATTATTGCACTGTTATTCATCAATTCTTTCCCCCTAACTCCCTACTCCTTACTCCCTACTGTCTATGGGTGGAGGAGATGCTTAATAGATCCGTTTAGGGGTTCTATAGAGTTTTGATTGTGACGTGAGGTCATCAATATGAAAAGCGCTGTATGGAATAGTTATTCTGCCAAGATTTTAAGATAAATGCTATGTCTTAACAGTTTTTTCAACACATAGCATTGATTATAATTACTTTAATATTAATAAAATTTTGGAGTAGAAGGCACAATGAAAAGACTCAAAGTAATCTTTTTGGTAATTTCTATTTGGGTAGGAATACTGCTGATGCAACCTTATTTAAGGGCTAACTCTACCTCGCCAGAAAATTTTTCTACCTTTACAGAATGGTGTTTAAATCAAACAAATATTTCTCCCACTTCTCAATATACAGTTAAAACTCTCTTGCAAAAAGCCAGAACTAATGACTGTATTGAAGCAAACAAAAAACTTTCTAGTCTTTCTGCCCTCTCTCTTAATAATAATTATATTGTAAATCTCGCTCCTGTATCCAGCCTGAAAAATATCACAAAACTATCCCTAAATGCTAATCAAATTCAAGAATTATCCCCTTTATCTAACCTTCCTAAGTTAACTCATTTATTTCTTGATAGTAATAAAATTGAAGATATTTCTGACTTGTCTAAATTAACTAACTTAACCAAACTTGAACTCAATGATAATAGAATCAAAAATATATCTCCTCTATCTAATTTAACTAAGTTAACTAATCTGAGTCTAATTTTTAATCAAATTGAAAATGTATCTTCTCTATCCAAGTTGACAACATTAACTGAACTAAATCTTGGAGTTAATCGCGTTATAAATCTCAAGCCTCTAGCGAATTTAACCAATTTAACTCATCTATATCTTAACGATAATCAGCTTAGAAAAATTTCGCCCTTATCTAATTTAACTAACCTCACTAATTTGTATTTGTATCGCAATCAAATTAGTGACATTTCTTCTCTTTCTAACCTCACTAATCTAACTTATCTTAATCTGAGCGATAATTACATTGCTGAAGTTTCCAACCTTTCTAGTTTAAAAAATCTGAAAATTCTAATTCTGGTTTTCAATCAAATTCAAAAAATTGATTCTTTATCAACTTTGACAAATCTTAGTTTTCTGGATTTAAGTCGTAACAGGATTACAGATATTAATTCTCTTTCAACTTTAATTAAATTAGATGTACTGAATTTACGAAATAACCCAGTTGCTAAAATTTGCCCCCTCCAACCTGAATCAATTTGTCGTTTTTAAAAGAAGGAAGAAGGAAGAGGGAAGAAGGAAGGAATAGGGAAGAAGGAAGGAATAGGGAAGAAGGAAGAAGGAAGGAATAGGGAAGAAAGAAGAAAGAAGAAGAGAGAAAATCTTGTGTTTGAAGTTTTTTTTTATTTTTTGAGCTGCTTCTTACAGAGTAAAATCATTAGCTAATTTTCGAGCGATCGCCTATATTGAACAGCTTAAAAATAGAGTCTAGTTTGCCTTTTAACTGCTAACTTAAAGTATAAACCCAACTTAATTCTTCAAGTTGACTAAAATTTCAAATAAAATATATAATTAGGTAAAGATTACTCTTAAATATCAGGAATAATTATGTGGCCTAAATGTATAAAAAAGCTATCTCCTATCAAGGGCAATTTTAGCGAAGAAATGCCAAAGTTGTTGAAGGTTGCTTTCAACGAAAAAGGGATATTTAATGAAAACGAAATGTTTATGCCTGTTCGTATAGTTAATATTTTAGGTTGTTGCAGTACAGCGATGTACTTTGACTGTCCTAATATCCCCGACCATCATTTGTTTGATGCCGAAACAGAAGAAGACAATCCAGACTATGATACAGGAAGATACGACTGGTTCGATTTTGATATTGTAGGAATGGATGGAGAATTTTTGCCACTACGGATGGTTTGTAATGTAGGTGATGCTGACTGTAATGATGGTTTTTGGGGGGTTGTTTGGGAGCGCAATACAGAAGATATTATTGCCAATATTATCAGTAGTGGTGATTGTGAAACAACGATAGAAGCTATTTCAAAGCAACACATAAATATGTATGAGTCTCAGGAAATTTTAATTCCTAAAATTTTTGATAATATCGATAGTGGTCTTTTAGATTATATAATAGCTGCTAAAGATCTAAAGTTAGAGAAAATTATACGTTTGGCGATTCAGTTTTTTTATGAATGGAAGTTCTATTATAAATCCTATATAATCGACAAATAGTGATAATGATATAACCGATCTATATGAAGATAAATAATGGAATAAAATTTATAGATAACGATGATGAAGTAGAGGATTGATTTAATTGAAAAATTGCCCGATCAAATCAAAATAGTCGGCAGTCTCAATTGAAATAGGAATTAAACTTTAATCTATTATTATTAAACATCTCCAGAAAAGAGGGAGCAAGGAGTAAGGATTAGGAGGAAATAATTGATAATTTATGTGCAATAATTAATTTAATTTCTTATGATTAGATATGTCTATTGTGTGACTATCTATATTCTTTTTACTAAGTAGTAAAAATTTAATCAAAGTAACTCAGAGCAAAGTAAAATAATTCTGTTTTTCTATAAAATTTTCCTGAAATATCCTAATTTTAATTAGGGATTGCTGATTAAATACCAAAGCATTGACTGATATGGGTTTTAGGCAAATTATATCTGAACAAAGTATAAGGTTAGAAGAAGCTTAAGTAAAAAAAAGAAGTAAAAGCCGAAAAATCACTCTGACTATTGTTTAGGCTGCTAACTCTGTGATTCCCATTTATTTTACATCTTAACTACTGCCTACTGTCTACTCCCTACTCCCTACAAAAAGCAACAAAGACTTTCCATACGCAAACCCTAATTATCTTTTTATTTTGGGTTTAATACCAAGCGTGATAAATGTTTGCTACAAATAGCTAGGGTATTTCTTAGGAGTCACCGAGTCACTTAACCAGAATGAATAGCTTCAATAGAATTTTTTAGGTCATAAATTCTCTTTTTTATCAGAGAGACATTTCTTGCAAAATCTTTCGGTCGCGTCAGCGGAAGGGAGTTCTATCACACTTATTATTCCTAATATTCTTTTTTCAAATTCGTATAATACCCCGCTGTCTACACAGTTTTTACAATTGGTTGGAGTTTGAGTCCACATCCATTTTTTCCTTTTTTTCTTCTTCCTTCTTTCTTCTTTCTTCTTCCTTCTTCAAGGGGATTTTTTTTTCCTATTCTCTACTCAAATATTGAATTAAATAATCGGCTATTTTCTCACTACCACCAGGTCTGCCCATTCTTTCCATACCATTACGAATACAAACTTCTAAATACTTCTTATCTGCCAAAGTTTCTTTTACTTTTTGAGCTGCTTCTTGCAGAATAAAACTACTAGCTGGCTCTTTACCAATAACCTGTACTGAACAACCTAAAAGTCGAGTTTGAGCTTCTGCAAACCTATAAGTAAATGAAGGACCTTTACCGGGAATAGTAATTACAGGTTTTCCTAATCCTACTGCTTGTTCAATTGCAGTTCCCGCCATCCCAATTACCAAATTTGATTGTTGTAAAATATCGGCAAAAGCGTCCTCATAACAAATTACTTCTATTGAATATTTCTCAGTTAAAAACGTCAATTTACCTGCTTGATATTGCCAATTTTCTAAAATAGTGTCTCCTGCGGAATACTGTGTAAAAGCTTCTAATTCAGATATTAAAATAGGAACAGCAGCTACCCGAAACTGACAAACATTTTCTCCCATAACTTTGACAATTTCTCTGACCAATTTAAGTAGCAAAGATAAATTTCTACCAGCCTCCGGTAAACGAGAGCCAGGTAAAATACCAATAGTAAATAATCCAGGTTTTAGCTGTAAATCTTTTCCTGTAGAAATTAAATTATCCATCACAGGCGTACCGACAAATTCTGCCTTTTTTATTCCTTGTCGCTTTAAATCCTTTGCAGTCAAAACATCTCTAACAAAAACTTTTAAACATCTAGAATTATTCAATAATTTTGGCAATATTAAACCCAAATTAATTCGACCTTCATAATAACTAGAATCAGCCGAAAGAAACACCACATAAGGCATTTTTGTCCAGTAAGCGATCGCTGCAACTACAATATCTCCAGTAGCCATAACTAAATCACAGTTTTTCGTAAATTGCCGAACTATTTGTAACTGTCGCCAAGTTAAACTAATTAATCCCTGCCCCAAGTCTTTAAATAATAATAAAGGGTTCAAATAAAAAAAACCCCCTGATGGCATATTTGCTGTAGGGCTAATAATTGGTACTCCTAAATTTTTATAGCTATTACCAGCACCAACAATAGGCATAGCTGATATAGTTGTATCTGAGCAAATTTTTGTAAAAGCTTTAATAATTTGACAATTATGTGTATCTTCTCCGTGACCATTACTTAAAAATAGAATATTTTTTGTTTTCATAATTATTATTGAGGCAAATATAAATTTTTTAAGTTTTCTAATTGTCAAAATTAAAGACAAGAAAAAGAAAGTTTTTGACCACTAATGAAGTAGACATGATATAACATCAATTTTAAAAAATGTAGCAATCAAGAATTAATTAGATGTGAGAATTGATGTTTTCCTTTGAAATATAGAATATATAGCAATCCTGAATAAGTTGCGACAAATTAAAAAGTAGATAAAAAAACTGAAACTCTTACCTGTTCCCTGTTCTCTCTCTTGGTCAGCATTCCGCAAGCGAGCTGACGGCGACCCGGGGTCTGACCACTATTCCCTAAAAAGTAGTAAGATTTTTGATACGAATAAAATAGGATTGCTATAGCAGTTATCTTATCCTTATATATTAGTTTTTTTTCTTATTCCCTATTCCTTAAAACAAAGGTCTCTAATATCTCGTAACTAAAATCATATTGCTATATTTCAACAGCTTTTACCAAAAAAGTAAAGTTAAAAGGAACTCACTTTATCTGACTTTATTTAGGGTTTGCTGAAAAAGTCTTTTTGCTAAAGCAGGGAGTAGGGAGTAGGGAGTAGCTAAAACTCAAGATTTGGAGCGAGTTGTAGAGGAGGTAGGATGAAAAATTATCCTTTTCCAACTCTGCACAACTATACGCCAAAATACCAACTTTTTGAGCCTTATAAGGCGAAAATTAGGTACTTTTTCACGTTCTAAAAAGGCATTGACCTTTATCTATAAAGACTTTTATATTTATTCAGCAAGCCCTATTTATCAAGTTTAAAATTTTTAGAAGTAGTACTTATAGTTTTTAAATTATGGCAAATTCAATCAATGTACACCCTAATTCTCATGAATTACCTTCAGAGGAAGAAGAATCTCATGTTGACTATTATTATGACGATCCAGAAGATTTACCCGGAACTCTGGATTTAGAACCTGATGCTCTACCCCCAGAAATGGCTCTGATAGATTATACAGAAAATATAGCCAACAGAATAAAAATAATAAACCCAGAAGTTTGTGTTCCCTACCTAAAATCAGAATCAGTTTCTTGGATTAATGTTCTTGGTTTGGGAAATCAAACATCTTGGCAACAGATGGCAAAAGTATTTCAAATACATCCTCTGAATGTTGGAGATATTGTTAATGTACCACAAAGACCTAAAGTTATACATGACAAAAATCAACTCATAATTATTGCCTGGATGGTAAGAATAAAATCAGATTCAGAACCATTTGACAAAGAGCAAGTCAGTATTATTTTAGGAGAAAAACATTTAATCACAGTCCAAGAAAATCCTGAATATGATTGTTTAAAACCTGTACGAGAAAGAATCAAAAATAATCGAGGAATTATTCGGAAACAAAAAGTAGATTATTTAGCTTACTCTCTAGTAGATACAATTATTGATGGATTTTTTCCTGTATTAGAAGAATATGGAGAACGGATAGAGATATTAGAAGATGAAGTAGTATTTAAACCGGACCGTCATACCATGCAAAAAATATATAAATTGAGGAGAGAATTATTAACACTGCGTCGAGCTATTTGGTCATCAAGAGAAGCACTTAATATTCTGATTCGAGATGGTAATAATTTAATAAATCCTGATGTACTAGTTTATTTTAGAGATTGTTATGAACATACAATTCAACTCAGAGATATAGTAGAAAATTACAGAGATTTAGCTTCGGATTTAATGGATATTTATTTGTCCTCTGTCAATAATAAAATGAATGAAGTAATGAAGCTATTAACTGTTATTTCATCAATTTTTATTCCATTAACTTTGATCGCCGCAATTTATGGGATGAATTTTTATCCTGGAGAATCTCCTTGGAATATGCCAGAATTAGACTGGTATTATTGTTATCCTCTTTGCTTAGTAATAATGTTTTCTACTGCTATTAGTTTGATTTACTTCTTTTGGCGAAGAGGATGGTTCAAAAATCTTTCAACTACTATCAAAGCAGAAGATTAGGAGACATTAACAGCCAATAATTTCTTAAAATTGTTTGGGCAATTAATTTTTGATAATATACCAATGCAACATTATTTGTAAAAAATCTCAGGATATATAAAAACTCTGAAACTTTTACTGAAAAATCGTGGTCTAAAGCCTCCCATTTTCAGGGGATAAAAAAAGAAAATTCCGTATTTTCTTGCCTTCTTATTGCATAGGTACTGATAACTGAACTCCCTACTCCCTATTTTCTGGAGATGGCTAATTGGAAAATATTAATTTTTTCTATACTTATCATCAAAATAATTCTGAGTAAAAAATTAACAATAGGTGATTTATTTGATAATATATTCTAAATATAGGAATAAAGTAGGCGAGGCAGTTGCGGACTCAATCTATTGGGTCTGAGGAAAGTCCGGGCTCCCAAAAGACCAAGCTTGCTGGATAACGCCCAGTGCGAGTGATCGTGAGGATAGTGCCACAGAAAAATACCGCCCTAGAGATGAGATATTATTCAAATTTCTGAGGTAAGGGTGCAAAGGTGCGGTAAGAGCGCACCAGCAGTATCGTGAGGTACTGGCTCGGTAAACCCCGGCGGGGAGCAAGGTCGGAGGGGCAATGGTTGGTCTTTTTCCAGCTCCGTTGTCAAGTGTACCGCTAGAGGTGTCTGGTAACAGGCATCCCAGATAGATAACTGCCCTCTTAGCTGGTTTTAGTTAAGGGAACAGAACCCGGCTTACTCCCTACTTTTTCCTTATTTTACACTTTTATACGAATTAATCTTCAGCTTTTTTGATATTATTTAGACCTTGTTTTTAAGGCTGTTAATCTAGATTAATGAACAAAAACATATCTATGAGTTTTAGAAAAAAAATTTATAAATTATTTTGTAGGTTAAGTAATTAATATAGCAATTCCCACACTTATGAGGTACAAAATTTTCGGTTTGAGGGAATAGGGAATAGGGAACAGGGAATAATAAAGATCATAAAGATAACTGTACCTCACGACTTTTGGAAACGCTATAGTTAACATTTAATTATTCCGAAAAAAAGACTGTTTCTATTTTTTCTATTTATTGAATAGGCTTTAAATATTATATTATCTAAGTAATGGGTTTTCAGCAATACTTTTAATTCTATAAAGCTGATCGCTGAATGCTTATTTCAATACCTAGTAGAAGAGGACGAATAATTAATCAGTTACAAAATCCTAAAAGCTTTACTAAGCAATACTTTTGAATTTTGATGTCTGCCCCACTTTAATTATATGTAATCTCAATCCATAATTTCTTAATACTTATTTGACAAATAGTCTCTCAAATTTTTGAAAAAATAATAATAATTATCCACTTACAATATCTGTAAATATCACAATTCAGCAATGCAAATAGCAGAAAAACTAACTACACAAACTCTAGAACAACCTCTAATTATCGCAGGTAAAAAATTTAGCTCCCGTCTCATGACAGGTACAGGCAAGTATCCCACCATAGAAAAAATGCAGCACAGTATAGAAGCTAGTGGATGTGAAATAGTAACTGTGGCAGTACGACGGGTACAAACTCAAGCTCCTGGCCATGAAGGTTTGGCAGAAGCTATAGACTGGACAAAAATCTGGATGCTGCCAAATACCGCAGGTTGTCAAACGGCTGAAGATGCTGTGAGAGTTGCTAGACTGGGACGAGAAATGGCTAAATTATTAGGTCAAGAAGATAATAATTTTGTCAAACTTGAAGTTATTCCCGATCCTAAGTATTTACTTCCAGATCCTATCGGTACTCTACAAGCAGCAGAACAATTAATAAAAGAGGGTTTTGCAGTTTTACCTTACATTAATGCTGACCCACTATTAGCTCAAAGACTTGAAGAAGCTGGTTGTGTCACAGTTATGCCTCTGGGTTCTCCTATAGGTTCTGGCCAGGGAATCCAAAACGCAGCTAATATTAAAATAATCATTGACAATATTAAGGTTCCCGTAGTTGTAGATGCAGGAATTGGTACTCCCAGTGAAGCAACTCAAGCAATGGAAATGGGAGCAGATGCCTTACTAATTAATTCAGCGATCGCTCTAGCTAAAAATCCAGCAGTAATGGCCAAAGCAATGGGAATGGCAACGGAAGCAGGACATTTGGCTTATTTAGCAGGAAGAATACCCAAAAAAGATTATGCGATCGCCTCTTCACCATTGACTGGAAGGATTAATTCGGCTCAGAGCTAGTAATAATTTCCTATATTCACCAAATTATATGTTAAGCTAAGTAAAGATAAAAAAAAAATAAAGGATCTAAATCATGCCATATACAACAGAAGAAGGTGGACGTCTGAATAACTTTGCAGCAGAGCCAAAAATGTATCAAGCGGACGCTCCAGATCAAAAACAACAAATGAACTATTTAGTTTTAGGAACTCTAGGAGCTGTATTAGTAGGTAGTTTAGTATTTGTTGCTTTTTCTGTTTCTGCTTAAACTTTAGATATAAATTATTTAATGACTCAACCAGGTTCTTGAATTTTCAGGAGTCTGGTTTTTTATTAAGTAGGTAGGCGTTAAAATAGTAATTAGGGCTTGATAATTATTTAGCGGGGGTAGGACATGGGGAAACGGAGACGCGGGGACGCGGAGATGGGAGAACAGGCAACAGTTTAGACTATCTGCTACGGCCAAATCTTCGGCATCGTCAGGGGAAAAATATTAGCATTTTGAGCCTACAATAGCCAAAAACCTTGCACTTTTTCAAGACCGAAAAAGGCTAAAGCCAATATCAGTAAATGCACGCGATATTTAATCGGCAAGCCCTACTTAGTTATTTTTCATGTCTGCCTAACTTACCGAAAGATTCTGGTCTAAAGTATCCCTTTTTAAGGAGATAAAAAGTGGTTGAGGGATAGCGAGGTCCTCGTCATATTCCAATCAACCAAGAGAAAAGAGAATATTTCTGATGTCAAGTCTCCTTATGGCAGAAGTACTGATAACTGATAACTGATAACTGATAACTAATAACTGATAACTGATAACTGATAACTGATATTTAGAACTGTGATAGACATTGGGTTCACAACAATTTCTCAATTGAACTGGCAAATCTATCAACGCTTAAAACAAGCTTTATCATTAAATCTACGTCGCCAAATTTTTATAGCTGTATGTGATAATCAACAACTAAGAAATAACCTAGTTGAAAACTTAGAAGTAGATTTAACCAGTACCATCGACTACACAGAAAAAACGCCCAATAACAATAAAAATATTTTATTTGTTACTCTCAACTTAAATCTAAATCATCCTAATCCAGTAACTCAAATTAACCAATGGCTTACCGAAAATCCTGAATATCAAAAAACACAAGAATATCAAATATTAGGATTTCAAATTATTGGAGTAGAAAGCTTAACCAAACAACCTTCAACAGTTCAATGGTCATTTATTAGTAATCTCAAAAAAATAGAAACAAATCTATCTACCCTAGAATCCAGTATATTACTTTGGATTAATCGACCTTGGCTCAATACTATCAAACAGTCCGCCCCAGAATTTTGGCATTGGCACACAGGAATATTTGAATTTGAAGGAGATCCCACCCCCATAGCTCCTAGAAAAAATAAGTCATCATTGCCAAATCAACAAAACTCTCAATCTTTCTTATATCCAAAAATTAGCCCACCTTCTATCAATACTGTAAGACCATTAATGGCATTAGAACAAAAGTCTTACACTGCTATTGATGTTGAATCAAAAAATCTGACAGTTCATCTTCTTCCTCCCGCTCCACAAAAACTGCCCGAGTTTCCCATTGGCCTTAACCAAGACAGGGAGAATATACCACAGCCACAGTGGGAATTAACTGAACTAGCAAATTTAGTATGGTCAGAAATTTCCAGAAAGTCTGGTGAAGAAAAAACATCCCTAGAAAAACAACAGTTTCAAATTCTCAAACAGATTCAAGATTTAAACAAGTCCAAATATCCATCCCCAGAGCTAGCCATAGGTTATCAAGCTTTAGGGGACTTTCATCGCGATCGCGTCTTAGCAGGGGAAGTCTCAGAACAAAGTCTAATTATTGCCATTCGTGCTTATGAAATGGTAATTGACTGGACATTTCAAGATACAGGACATAAGAGCCAATTTTCTGCATCCCAAATTCCTGTTCTTGACATTCTTAACGATCTTGCCACCCTTTACTGGATGTTATCTCGTCAAATCAAATCTAGTCAGTCTGATTCATTAATTTATTTAGAGCGCAGCATTATTTTATATCAAATGGCTATAGGTGAGATTAACCCATCTCAGGAAGAGACTTATGCCAGATTACAAAAAAACTTAGGTCTAGCTTATGGAGATTTAGCTAATTACCAGGAAGCAGAAAAGAATTGGGAAAAATCAGTTATGGCCTATCAAGAAGCAATCTTGTACTTAGATACAGTGACTCATACTCAAGATTATGCTTCGACTTTAAATAATTTAGGTGCAGCTTATTGGAATTTGGCTCAACATACTCAAGCAGTTGCTCATTTGCAAGGGGCAATTTCAGCTTATGGTGAAGCTATTGATTACTTTACGCCAGAAATTGAACCTCTCAACTATGCTATGATTCAAAATAATTTGGGCATAGCTTATTGGAATTTAGCTCAATTTCAACAAGACTCATCAGAAACTTTGATTTTAAAGGCTGTTGATGCTTATTTAGAAGCTTTAAAATATCGAACTCCAGAAATTGCTCCCCTTGCTTGTGCTGCGACAAAAAATAACTTAGGTACTACTTATTGGCATTTGGCCAATCAATTTGAAAAACCTCAAATACGGAATCAACTTTTTCATCAAGCGATCGCTGCTTATTCCCAGGCTGTTACTATAGCTCAACGTTTTTCTCCTTATCAGCTTACTTTTGATTTATTGGCCACTTATAATAATATTGGACTTGCTTATTATCAAATAGTTATAGAAGCCGACATTACATCAGACAAAGATAGTCAAATGAGTAATTTAAAATCTGCTTTGGATTATCACTTACTGGCTTATACTGAAGAGCAACAAACTAATATTAATAATGAAATAGTACAAGGAAAAGAAACTACTGTGAATTATATTGTTAGGACTATCCGTACATTTTACAATAAGTATGGAATACAAGGGCAAAATGTAGCTCTTACCAAGATTCCTAGGGATATGTTACCTAAAATTTTAAGTATATTGTAATAAAAAAGATAAAAAATATAAGTTATAGTATTATTGCTGCAGAGGGATGAAATCTACAAATTAGTCGATCGTTGTGATAACTCAGACTAAGAATTAGTTTCAGTAAGTTAGTGTTGCTATGATATAATAACTTAGGTATGTTTAGTTGTAAGTATAATTAGTGATGAGTATAAGTACTGTACTTGTCCTATTGCTCATAGTTAGTTAATACCTAACTATTAATCAAATTTCAACTTCTCAAAAATATATCTAAAAAAAATTGTCTCAAGAAAAAATTTTAAACTTTAGTTCTTGATTAGATTAAATAAATGACTAAAATAAATTAATTTAAGCTTTAACTGATCTTTTAGGTTTAGTTATAAGCAATAATCAAAACCATACTTTAGTTTGAAAAGAAAATAACTTTTCCACTTTGTTTGAAGAATATTGCTAATTCTTAATTGAGAAAAGCAATCTAATTATATCGTACTTAGTTTATCCTGATATTTATGTCATGGCCCCTGTAAAAATCCTTGCGGTTGATGACGACCCAGCCATCCGAACTTTAATTCATCGGTATTTGAGTCAACAAAACTATCAAGTAGAGTCTGCTGGAGATGGTAAAACAGCTCTAGAATTATTCAATAAATTTTCACCAGACTTAGTAGTGTTAGATGTAAACTTGCCTGATACAACAGGCTTTCAACTTTGCAAAAAAATGCAAAGTCATACAAACGTATTTGTGCTAATGTTAACCAGTCTTGCAGATGAGGATAGTAAATTACACGGTTTTAAAGAGGGTGCAGATGATTACATCACAAAACCTTTTGGTTTAGTAGAATTAGGCGCTCGTGTCGGAGCCATACTAAAGCGTCAGAGATTAGTTTCCAACTTACAACCTGAGGGTATCCAATTAGGAAACTTGACAATTGATCCTCAGAGTAGAGAGGTGAAAGTAGATGGAGAATTAATTGCTTTGACGGCCCTGGAATTTGATATATTACACTGCCTAGCAGGTAAACCTGGCCGTGCTTGGAAGCGGTCTGATTTAATCCAGGAAGTCTGGGATTATGAATACATGGGAGATGAGCGAGTTGTTGATGTGCATATTGGCCAAATACGCAAAAAGCTAGAGAATAATAACGACAATCCTCCAAAGATCAAAACAGTTAGAGGTATTGGCTATAAGCTTGATGTTTGATTGAGATAATCATACATACATTAAGCTCAGAAAAAAGCTCAATTTGAACAGATAATATTACCAAAAAAAGTTAGGTTAATTGAGAATTTTGTAAGGGTTAACGGCCGTTAACCCCTACCATGATTGTTGATTATGGATTAAGTCCTGATTTAAGTATCAACGCAAAACATTAAGTTTTTCAAACTTACCTTCATCTGCTTACCATTACATTTCAGCAACACCTATTTTTTCTTCTGACATCATGTCCGCTTAATTAGGGCTTGCTGATTAAATACCTTAGCGACAGCTTTGCGTCAGCAAAAGCATTGACTGATATTGGTTGTAGGATTTTTTTGTCTCAAAAAGTGACAGCTTTTCGGTGGCAAGAGCTGCATAAAGCTAGTATTTTGTCAGGCAACGGCGGAAAAATTGGGGGATAATTATTCCAGCTACATATTCTGTAATCCACCATTTCTCCTGACTATTGACTAATGACTACTGACCACTACGAAGACAAAAAGACTTTATCAGCAAACCCTAATTAGGGCTTGCTGATAAAATATCAAAGCTTTGATAGATAAAGGTTTTAGCCTTTTTAGAACGAAAAAAAGTGCAACTTTTTAACCCACATTCCGCACGACAAAATGTAGTATGCAAAGATGGCAAAACTTGAGTAAGTATTTAGACTTATAGTATGGGGTAAGAAGCGATATAGCTGCCGCTAGGCTCCGCCAACGCAAATCATCAGTTGCCGGAACTCACCAATAGACATCTCCAAAAATTGCCAAAATTTCTCTATCACTTGAGCGATCGCATCTTAATCATTGTCAAGTGATTTTGTTTTACACTATTATTCAATCGTTGATTATTTTTGCCGTCTACCTGTTTTTACCTCAAGTTTCTTATTCTTAGAGTAGATAGTATCTTTGACAACTTGGAGGAAAAAACTTTAATAATTCTAAACGTTCTAGAGTCAAATTAGATATACTTTTAACTCCGGAATTAATCAATAAATGAATAGACTGAAAACATTGAAACCTGCATTCCGCACCACAAACATACTACAAGGGTATTTTTAACAAAGAAGGTGGATTACAGCCTCCATTATTGATAATAAGTGTTAAGAATCTGTGTAATATGTATTTTTACTTATAGTCTCCATAATTATTGCTAGCCAAAGCTTTGAATGTTTATTCTAAAAACTACATCTTGTGCTGCGGAATGTGGGATAGATCCGACTACCTCCTCTAAATTCCCTATTCCTTCTAACTTCTGATTTTTAACTTTTGACTTCTAACTGTTGCCTCCCAACTCCTTTCAAACTCTGAAATATCAAGTCTGCAAACCTTGATAAATCTCAGTAGCTACTTCTGTGCCACGGCGAACACAATCTCCCAAAGCTATACCACCAACATAATTACTGCACAGATATAGACCAGGGAGAGATTTTAAACCATTATTAATCCTATCCAATCTAGAATTATGGCCTAAATTATATTGAGGAATAGCACGAGACCATAAATGCACCGCAAGAACTTTTGGTTGTTCGGCATCCTGTTTTAACAGAGTTTGACAAAGGTCTTGATGTACCTGTGCCACGATCGCTTCACTCTCTAACTGAGCAATTTCCGGGTCTGTTGCACCCCCAATAAAATTAGTAAAAATTTGCCATCCTGGAGGTGTTCTACCAGAAAATAAAGTAGAAGACCAAATAGTACCAAGAGTCCGGATACCTTGACTTCTAGGAATCAAATTACCAAAACCGTCTATCTTAACCTTGATAGAAGTATCAGGATATGCCAAGACTACACAGGCAACAGGAGGATAATAAAATTCATTAAAGATAGAAGCAATTTCAGGTTGCAAAGTTTTAAATAACTCTGCACAAACACGAGCAGGAGTCGAAAGAGAAATAGTACGAGTTTCTATTTGCTCAGTACCATTGGGAGTAGAAAATTCTGCTATATAAGTTTGTTGTTCAGTCCGGTGAATACCAGTAAGGTGCCAATTTAATTTAACTGCTTCTCCTAAATAAGAGGCGATCGCTTTTGGTAATGCTTCCAAACCACCTCGAAAAGAACCCAATTCACCAGTTTTAGTCTTAGGAATATTAGGATCGGGAGCAACCTTGAACTTACGATTTCTTTTGGCAGACAGCAAAGCACCAGCTAAAAGTCCACCACCTAAGTCAACCATTCGAGCCATTTTAGCAAAAGCGGCAGCAGCACTCAGTTGACTAGGGTCGCCTGCATAAACACCAGAAACAAAAGGTTCTACAAGTCGCTGCATCACTTCAGCACCAAGATGTCTCTGGAAAAATTGAGATACAGTTTCTTCTCCCCCTTGCTCTGAGAAATTGCCAATAGCAGGTGATACAAAGCCCAAAGCACCAACTAGGGCGCGTAGCTTACCACCATCACTCAGTAACTTAGACTGTAGCATAGCTGTTGGACTCATGGGCACTGGTAATAATTGACCATTCCAGTAAACATAGCGAGGTAGTTTGCGATCGGCAAAAACTAGCTCTTGCTTTAGGCCAACATCTACAGCCAGCTTTAATAATTCTGGTGTGGGAGAAAAACTATTTGGCCCTTCTTCCCAAAGAAAGTCTCCTAAAGAAACTGTTGTGATATTTCCCCCCACTCGATTTTGGCTTTCAGCAACTAAAATCTTTAACGGGGAATTGTTACCTAATTTTGTCAGTGCATGGGCTAAACTTAACCCACTAATACCTGCGCCAACAACTAAGACATCTAAAACTTCAGTCATTTTTTCCTAAGAATATAGTTCTACTATTTAGTATTCAAGCCTAGCTTGTTCAACAATTAATAATTACCTCTTCTATAATAGAAGGATTGGTTAAAAGGATTTTTTTTCGGTTATGTAAATTACTTTAGTCTCAAAGTTTGATGCTTTTAGATCAATTCTGATTTAATTTAGGGCTTGCTAAAAAAGTCTTTTTGCTCTTCGTAGTAGTCAGTAGTCAATGGTCAGGAGAAATGGTAGATTACAGAATATGTAGCTGGAATAATTGTCCCCCAACTTTTCCGCCGTTGCCTGCCAAAATACTAGCTTTATGCAGCTCTTGGCACCGAAAAGCTGTCACTTTTTGAGACCAAAAAATCCTACAACCAATATCAGTCAATGCTTTTGCTGACGCAAAGCTGTCGCTAAGGTATTTAATCAGCAAGCCCTAATTAAGGTAGTGGGAAAAATGTTTCAGATTTGCATTAGTTGAAAATAGTGCAAACTTATACCAATTTCATAAAATATTGCAAAGCGTGAGGACACAGGGAACAGGGAACACCGGAGCTGGGAACAGGGAACAGAGAAAGAAAAACATAAATATTAAAGAGGAAAAAAGGTGGAAATTTTAGAATTTATGGAATTTATAATTTTTTCTTTTAAGAAGAAATCACAAATTAAGATGTAACTGCCTTTTTTGAATTTGGTATTACAACATTTCCTGTTGTTATGAGGTATGAAATTTTAGGTTTGAGGGAACAGCGGCGCGACTGCGTCGGCGTTAGATGCAAGCTGTCAGACCCCGCGTTGCCGTCAGCTCGCTTGCGGAATGCTGACCAAGAGAGGGAACAGAAAAGAATAAAAACGACTGTACCTCATAGCTTCGGAAACTACTATGTTTCATCTTCCTTGTGTAAACATTTCCTGCTAAATGTTTACCTTCTTATTTCAAAATTATTTTCTAGTATTGAACTTTGAAATAGCTCTGCTCTAAAGCAGAGCTGATACCAAATCCGCATATAATAAAAGGTGTTAACTACATAACTAATATAGATACACCTTTTTTTTAACCAGGATTTGGTATGAATCCATACATATAAAAATTTAGTAATTTAGAATACATTAGCATGAGCAGCAAAGATAGGTTCAATATCTGTACCACTACTGCTTATACATGATGTTGGAATAGAGTTTCTAGGTAAACTCTAGCAGCTTGTCGATAACAAAGAGATGTTTCTGGTGTACCGCTATCTCCATTTTGTAATAAGAATAGTGACAAAGCTGCTGAAAATACACGGTCTTGATCCCAGTCAGGGTGGGTTTCTAAGTAGGTTTTAAGAGATTCATGGAGTGCTTCAGGAATTTCGGCCAAAATACTAACGCTTAAGTTCATGTTTAAGTAAGATTCTCTGTATATTTTTTCTTCTTCATAGTCCCTAGTTGTGGCCAAAAGCCACTGACTTTGAACTACCAATGTCGCACTATTGTGTACTAAGGGGGGGTATAGTTGTCAATGTAGAGAAATGTTACAGCAGGCTTTCAACAAATAAAAGATTTACGAAATAATCAGTATTTCGGGGTACTTTTTGTTATAAAACTTTATAAAAACTGGTTAATATGAAGCTGTTTACTACCCACTGAACAAAATCCCCAATTCATTTGCAAGAGTATTATGATGTCGTTGAAGTCTGTGGAAAAACCTGTTTAATCTGTGGAAAACATTGAACTTGCTTGTGGAAATACTGTGGAATCTATGTGGAAAATTATGGCAAAAAATAAGAATTCTGAACTCTTTGCTAAAGTCAAGTTTAAACAGTCAAAAGTCATATAGCGCTATGTACAAGGAAACAGGCAACAGGGGGATACAAAAGGTCTTCAGCTTCTATTCATGCAAAATACCTTAATGCGTAGCGCTATATAGCCAATTTTTCCCTTTTGGCCTCTGCTATAACAGAAGCAATAAGGAAGAATTTGGCGTTGTCTGAGTTTTAAGCTTTTGAGATGTCAAATAGAGTAGACCTCTTGCAAAAGTGTTAATTAAATCAATTCAAGACTATGAAATAAAAAATTTCATCTCTCTATTCCTTATTACCGAATAATTAAGGTTTAAAGCCTTTCCTTTAAAGGGGAAAAAAGAAAAAATTTTCCCTACTGCGTCAATCCTATCCGTTTTCAAGGAGAGGTAATTATTAATTATTAATTATTAATTATTAATTGTTGAACTATTCCTTGACTTCTGCAAGAAGTCCTTTGAGAGTGCCATTTTTCTGCTTTGAGATGAATGTTTTCTAATTCTTCAGAGTCCATTTTATCCAAGTTAGCCAAAACAAAGTTCATACGGCCCTGGGATTTAAGTTTATCCCGATTTCTGGCCAGAAAATCCCAATAGAAATAATTAAATGGACAAGCTTGTGAATTATTACCCTTGTTTTGAGGTGATGCAACTCGAACTTTCCAGTTGTAAACACAGTCTTTACAATAATCGCTCATTTTGTTGATGTAATTTGCAGAAGCAGCATAAGGTTTTGATGCCAGAATACCTCCATCAGCAAATAATCCCATTCCCAGAACATTAGTTTGCATAACCCAATCATAAGCATCAATAAATGCTGCATGAAACCAATTTTCTATCTCTTGAGGAGAAATACCAGAAATTAAAGCAAAATTACTCAATACCATTAAACGTTGAATATGATGAGCATAACCTGTATTTTGTACTTGAATTAGAACTTGATGTAAACAATTCATATCTGTTTTATTAGCATCCCAGAAAAACTCTGGAAGTGGTTGATTATGGTTAAACCAATTAGACTGAGAATATTCATCATCCATGAGAAGATAAACGCCCCGCATATATTCTCGCCAACCTAAAATTTGCCGAATAAAACCTTCTATACTATTTAGTTTTAATTGTTGATTGTAATAAGCTGACTCTACTTTTTTAATTACTTCTAAAGGATTTAGTAAGCCAAGATTAATATATGGAGAAAGTAGAGAATGCCATAAGGTTTCTTCCCCTGTTACCATAGCATCTTGATAATCACCAAAATTAGGTAAGCTATTTTGAATAAAATTGTCTAGTACTTGCAGTGCTTGTTGACGAGTTACCGCCCAACGAAAAGGCTCTATTTCTCCATATTTAGTAAAGTTCAAATCTTTAACTTTATTAATAACTTCTCTAGTAATTTTATCTGGTTTAAACCATAAAGTTTGTGGTGTATTTAATTTGCCTTTGGGATATTTGCGGTTTTCTTTGTCAAAATTCCATTTTTCTCCTACAGGTTTATTTTGATGCATTAAAATTTTCAAACGTTTGCGTCCTTCTCGATAAAAATCTTCCATTAATAAGCGTTTTCTATTTCTAGCCCATTCTTTAAATTCTGTTTCATGCCAAATAAACAAATTATTAGGAATTATTGTAATATCGCAGGGAATTTGGAGATTTTTAATGACTTCAAGAAAAGGTTTGTCATTGGGTTTCATTACCCGTAGTTCAGTAATTTGATTAGTTTCGATCCATTGTTTAAGTGGTGTTTCAAAATCTGTGGATTGTGTGTGTGTCACTTGCCAACCTGCTTGACGTAACTCAACAGCAAAATGACGCATAGCGGACCAAATTAAGACCAATTTTTGCTGATGGTATGGTCGAACTTGGATATGTTCTAAGGATTCAATCATAATCACAAAAATATTATCTTTTTCAGTACAACTTTGAAGAGCTGCTTGATTAATATTGATTTGGTCTCCTAAGACCCAGATTCCTATATTCATAAGTACAGTTTGTTGAGTTTGAAATTTTTAGATATGCTTTTCAGGATATTCTAAAGATGATGAGTATCAACTACAATTATTTAATAATTGATCAAAATACTGGTGGCAGTCTATAAATATTATTGACGAGAGATTTAAAGTTAACAAAAAAATGAAGTAATTATCAATTATCAATTATTGAACATCCCACCCTACAGGAAGCTCTGCTAACGACCGCTTGCTGTGTTGCGCCGAAGGAGGATATGACCGCTTGCGTCTGTCGCCGACACAGGGTTACACCACTTCTTTCTTCCTTCTTCTGCTATGTAGGGTTTGCGCTTCACTAGTCTTTTTTTCAGAGGAGTAGCCAGAATCCAGAATTCAGAATCCAGGAGGAATGAGATTCCGAGAAGAAATAGCCAGAAGAATCTTCCCTTGATTTTCTAACCATATTTTTGCCCAAAACCCAGATTTTTGAACTGGAACTACCTAAAAGCTGATACTCCCTTAGTACCTGCAAAGTCTGAAACCTTTGCCATTAAAAACTTTGATATTTAATCAGCAAGCCCTATGTAAGATTAATCAATTCTACAAAAAATCAATTAAAATTATATTTCTATAGTTTTTTCAAATGAGATGTAAATCTAGATTGAGCTTTTTTCTAATCAAAAAATCTTGTCTTGAGTATCCATGAATTATTGTGCAAAGCTATTATTTAATACTGTTTTTTCTTCTTTATTGTTCCCTTTTCCCTTTTCCCTGTTTCCTTTTGAGTAATAATCTGTTTCCGCATTTCCAATTAAAAGGCTATATAAGTATCCAGTTTAATCTGATTTGCTACCTACTTATTTCATTGTTTGCCTTAATTTGATTCTTCGTTATTTCGTTATTTACTTATTAACCTTACTATAGCAATCAGGAATGAGTTGTGAGAATTGAGATGTTCCTTAAAAGTGTAGAATATAGCAATTATTATATTCATATGATACGTTTTTTTTCTCTTCTCTGTTCCCAGTTAAGTGTTCCCTCCATACCTAAAAATTTCCAATATCTCACAACTCAAATCATATTGCTATATATGGCAGCTATCAAAGAGATACTTTATAATGAGTATAACTACATATAAGAAATTTCTCTGAAAAATCTCTAACATATATAACTTGAAATGTAATTAGTTATGTGATGAAAGTTAATTTGTATTATGAATATCGCAGGTTTTTGAGTTTAGTGCTTTATATTGTCTGGTGCAGGATGGTGGAAATAACTGACCAGTGAAAAAATTCTAAAACAATTACAAATCAATACTTTTAACTTTTAACTTTTGACTTTTAACTTCCGCGTAGCGGTACTAGGCAATATTATCAAATGCGGTATACCATGGAAGAGTAAATATATAAAAAACTCAAATAAAATTAATTGAATTCTGATAAGTTCCATATTCATAGATAATAATTATAGTTTTCGGAGATACTCAGAAGTAAAAACACAAATAATTGTCAAAATTGCTGCAAGTTGCAGCTTGAGTAAAACATCCTATGATTAAGCAAGTTCAATCCTCCTTCCGTAGGATTCTGCTGTCGCGAATTTTACTAATTACTGTACCAGTATTAATACTGGGGCAGTATATCATCTACAGAAAAGCACGTTCTACACTTCTAGACACTGCTCGTCAAAATCTGAAAGAAAGCGCAGACAGAAAGGCCGAAGATATTAAACAATGGGCTAAATCTCTAGAATCTAATCTAGTTAATGCTAGCGAAAGTTATGTACTTCAATCTGGTCAAACTGAAGAGTATCAAAAATATGTTGAGAAGTTATACCAAATGTTACCAACTCAGGTAAGATGCGTTCAATTGAGTAACTTACAGACTTCTGAGATTATAGCTAATACTTGTGATGATGAATCAATAAATCCTCCATCACTAAATATATGGCCTCCGCAGCATAGACAGCTAGTTAGAGAGATATCTAATGTTGACATAAGTTATATATGGCCAGAAGAGTTAAACCCAGATAGTTTCTCAAGTGATGATACGGTTACTCAGAAAAAACAAGTCAGTTTAGGTTTGAGTGTACCAGTATATGTTGCTAAAGGTAGTGAAAGACAATTGCGTTATGCTTTGAGCATCAAGTCAGATTTACCAATGCAAACTAATAGAAGAAGAGGTTCACTGACAGGTTCAACTGTAGTAATCAACTATCAAGGTACAATATTAGCTAGTCCAGATCCTAATAGAGTAGGGCGTAATATTTCTGATGGACCAGGTGCAGAAAGGTTAAAACATATTATCAGAAATGCACAGGAAGGTAGAAAAGATTTTGCCCACATATTCTCTTTTGAAGAAATAGATGTTTCAAAAAATAGTAATAGTAATCCTCTGAGAGAATTTATTGATGAATTTAAAAAGATATTACCTGAATTATTGGGGCTCAAATTATCAGCAGATGATGAATTTTTAGTAGGATATGCACCAACTTCTAGTCCTGTAGATCGTTATGATGATCGACAGTGGATTGTTTTAGCTATTACACCTATAGACTTTGCTTTATCCGGTCTTAGAGAAGTTCAAAAAGTACTAATCATTATGATTTGTGGTTTAGTTGCTGCTAGTGTTATAGCAACTATTTACTTGGCTCGTGATTTAGCTCGTCCTTTGGAAAAACTTAGAGATTATGCTCTTGCTGTCAATGATTTAGACTCTCCCAATAAAGTGCCTAGAAGTTTAATAATTCGTGAATTTAATCAATTAGCAATTGCATTAGAGAGTATGGTATATAGACTTAAAAGGTGGGCAGATCAACTAGAAGTTACTTCTAAAGAAGCTCAAGTTGCTAACCAACTAAAAAGTGAATTTTTGGCTAATATTTCCCATGAATTAAGAACTCCTCTCAATGGAATTATTGGCTCTATTCAATTGATTTATGATGGATTTTGTGACACGAAAGAAGAAGAAATGGAGTTTTTGAAACAAGCTAATGATTCTGCCATTCATTTACTAGGAATTATTAATGACATCCTAGATATTCGTAAAATTGATTCAGAAACTTTATCGATATATTTGAAGGATGTTGATATTGGTAAATTATTACACGAAACAATAGATTCATTTAGAAAAGATATTGAACAAAAATCTTTATTATTAAAATTAAATATTCCTGAACAAGTAATAATTGTTAACGCCGATCAAGAAAAGTTGAAACAGGTATTTGAAAATGTGATTGGTAATGCAATTAAATTTACGGAAAAAGGAAGTATTAATATTTATATTATCCAAGAATACAACAACTATATTGTTGCTGACAATATCAATAATTTATCTGATAATTATGCTGGGAAAGAACATCGAGTTTTAGTTAAGATTGAAGATACGGGAATTGGTATTAGTCCAGAGGAGCAAGATAAACTATTTCAGCCTTTTGTGATGGTAGATGGTACAAAAACTCGTAAGTTTGGAGGAAATGGGTTAGGGTTAGCTATTTCTCGTGGTCTAATGGAAATGATGAATGGCAGTATTCATCTCTACAGTGAGGGAGTAGACCTAGGAACCACAGTTGATATCATGATGCCAATCAAGGAAAAACAAAGTATTCAAACTGAAATGCAATTAAATTCTCAGAGTGAATTAAACATTGCAGAAAGACGGATGAATTACTAAGGTAGTCATTTAAGTTATCAGTACCTCTGCAATAAGGAGGCTTAACATAAGGAACATTATCTTTTTTCTTGGTCGATTGGATATGGCGAGGAGACCCGCTCTTATCAGAGCCGCTCCGCTTTACATGTTGCGAAGCAAAACGCCATCCCACCCTATGGGAAGCTACTGGATCGTTTCATCTTAAAAATGTGCATTAGATCCACATTCTGCACGACAAAATGTAGTATGTAACAGTGAGAAAATTTGAGTAAGTATTTAAACTTAATCAAAAAAAATCTTGAACTGTCATTTGGTAATATTATTATCAACAAGAAAGTGAGAAAAAAGAGTAAAAAATGTCAGTAGAAGTAAGTAATTTAGACAATTTAGGATTAGTAGCAGGAATCATTGATGAAATAGACATCTCCAAAAATCAAAAAGACAATCAATTCTTATCCATAAATCATCAATTTCTGTTCCCTGTTCCCTGTTCCCTGTTCCCTATTCCCTTTTTTATGGAGATGTTTAATAGGGATAGAAAAGAAGATAAATCAGTTGATTGGAGAAGACAAGAGTGAAAAAGTAACAGCAGGTCAGGTAGTAAAAGGAATGCTCTTGAATAGGTTAGGATTAGTCTCCTCCCCATTGTATTTATTTAACAGATTTTTTCAAGGTATTACCATAGAAAATTTAATTGAACCAGGAGTGAAAGCAGAGTATTTTAATGATGATAAATTGGGTAGAGTATTAGAGCAACTGTATCAAAAAGGATTGAGTAAAATTTTTATGTCTGTGGTGTTGGAAGCAGTAAAAACTTATCAACTAGAAACAGAAACAGTTCATATAGATTCAAGTTCGTTTGAATATCATGGATATTCTTATGCCTGTATCACTCCCGGAGTTTTTTTGATGGAAATTTTTACCCAGATTCTACTTCAGACATTATATTTCGGCACACTCATGGTTGAATTTACACTCAGCCATAGCAAAAAAGTCCTTTTTGAACAGTATCAATATTTACTCAAGTTTTCTCATTGTTGCATACTACCATTTTGTCGTGCAAAATGTAGGTAGCAATATTCCCTTCTGCCTTCTGCCCTCTGCCTTCTGCCTTAGTTTATTATTTGCTATCAAGAAAAGAAAACTGAGAAAAACTTAACTCATTAACTTTATTCCAATTAAAAACTTGGTCTCTAAATTTTTTCCACTGCTGATAAACTTTCTTGAAGCTCCCATTTTGACTAGCACTTTCCTCATAGAATTCAAAAGCAGCCTTCTGAGCAGCTTGCATGATTTCTGGGCTAAAAGCTCTCAATTGGACACCTTTTTCTATCAATCTAGCTAAAGCCTCACGATTTAAGGCATCATATTGAGCTAACATATTCAAATTAGCCTCATAAGCAGCAGTCTGAAAAATTTCCTGATATTCTTTTGGTAACTGATTCCAAGCATCTAAATTAACCAATACATCTAAAGTAGGACCAGGTTCCCACCAACCAGGATAATAATAGTATTTTGCTGCTCTATATAAACCCAACTGTTCATCATCATAAGGTCCGCTAAATTCAGCCGCATCAATAGCTCCTCGCTCCAAAGCTAGATAAACTTCCCCACCCGCTAACACCTGTACATTTACTCCCAACTTGTTCATCACATCGCCCCCTAAACCAGGGATACGCATCTTTAAACCATTAAGATCGGCTACGGTATTAATCTCTTCTCTAAACCAACCACCCATTTGTGCCCCAGTATTACCAGCAGGAAAGTTGATGATATTAAACTGAGCATAAACATTTTGGATAGCTTCTAGACCCCCACCATGATATAGCCAAGCATTTTGTTGTTGGGCAGTAAAGCCAAAAGGAACAGAAGTAGCAAACACCAGAGCAGGATTTTTGCCTTTATAGTAATAACTGGAAGTATGACCACACTCTACAGTTCCCTGTTGCACGGTATCCAAAACTTCCAATCCTCCCACTATTTCACCCGCTTGATAAGGAGTAATAGTAAATTTGCCATTGCTCAAAGCTTCTACGCGATCGCACACTTTTTGTGCCCCACCAAACAAAGTATCTAGAGATTTCGGCCAACTTGTCGTCATTTTCCATCTAATTTGTTCGGATGTGTTTTGACTTAAAGCAGGCAAAGCTACTGCACTGGAGCTAGCAAGAGCCACATAACTAATTAGGTTTCGACGTTTCATGATTTATTTACGATTTATCTTTTTATTTTGGTTTAATACCCGACCGTCTACATGGTGTTGACAATTCGTTGGGGTTTGAGCTCCCTACCCATTTCTTCTTTCTTCTTAATTATTGAAAGTAAACTCAGCAAAACTCAATTCATTAATAGTATTCCATTGATAAATTTGTTCTCTGAACTTTTTCCACTGCTCATAGACTTCCTTAAAAGTTTCATTCTGACTTGCCTTCTCTTCATAAAACTCAAAAGCTGCTGTTCGTGCTGCTTGTAAAATTTCTTGACTGTAAGGACGTAATTCAGTACCACCTGCTATCAATTCTGCCAATGCTACTCCGTTTAAAGCATCATATTGGGCGAGCATATTGATATTTGCTTGATATGCAGCTGTCTTAAAAGCTTCCTGATATTCTTTTGGTAACTTATTCCATTCATTCAGATTAACTTGTACATCAAAAGTCGGACCAGGTTCCCACCAACCAGGATAATAATAGTATTTCGCAGCATTATTTAAACCTAATTTCTGGTCATCATAAGGACCTACCCACTCAGCAGCATCAATAGCACCCCGCTCTAAAGCCAGATAAATTTCACCACCAGGAAGAACTTGAGTATTTACTCCTAATTTTTTCATGACCTCACCACCGAAACCAGGAATACGCATAGTTAAACCTTTGAGGTCGTTAGTAGTGTTAATCTCTCGCTTAAACCAACCTCCCATCTGTACTCCACTATTACCAGCAGGGAAACTAATAATGTTAAAGTCAGAATAAAGTTTGTGCATTATTTCTAGCCCTCCACCATGGTAATACCAGGCATTTTGTTGTTGGGCAGTTAAACCAAATGGAACAGTTGTGCCAAATGCAAGGGCTGGATTTTTGCCAACATAATAGTAGCTAGCAGTATGGCCACATTGTACTGTACCTAGTTGGACAGCGTCTAGAACTTCCAACCCTCCCACTATCTCGCCTGCGGAATAGGGTGTAATTTCAAATTTGCCATTGGTCATTGCTGCGACGCGATCGCAGACTGTTTGTGCCCCACCAAAAATTGTATCTAGGGAGCGAGGCCAACTCGTGGTCATTCTCCATTTTATAGAGGGTAAGCTATCGTCGGTAGAGGTAGTTTCAGTAGTGGTTTGACTACAAGCTGCCAAAGTTGCAACGCTTGTAGCAGTTGCAATATGGTTGATAAGTTTTCTTCGTTTCATTAGATTTATATCAGTTGTAATTTCAAAGTTAGTCTTTCAAATTTTTCTGTATTTTTAAGCACATTTTATTGAAAATAGCACGTTTATATTACCACAGCCTTTCACAAACATCTAAACCTATTAGAGATCGGGACTTACGCAGAGACTCTACTTATGGCTAGGGCAAATACCATTCGCCCCTACAAATGGTGGTTGAAAAGTCAATTTTCGTAAGTCCTAGAGATATTTAGAGCTTCAATATTTTTTAGTTGTAAATACTATATGTAGTGTATCAGAATAGTTTGAACCAGGCTTATGTAGTGTTTTATGTAATATTATGTTTGGGTCCTCAATTAGATTCAATAGACTTCTCCGGAAAAAAGGGAATAGGGAGTAGGTGAAAAGAATTGATAATTTCTGTAGACCATGGTTTCTGGTAAAATCATGAGATTAGTCAATCGCATTTTACAAAATCTCATTGAGAATGGAACAAAATCACAAATCAACAGTAGTAATTACGGGCGCATCGTCAGGGGTGGGTTTATACGCAGCGAAAGCTCTGGCTAAAACAGGTGAATGGTATGTAGTGATGGCTTGTCGAGACCTCTCAAAGGCGGAAAAAGCTGCTCAAGAAGTGGGTATGGCAAAAGATAGCTATACTGTGATGCACTTAGACTTGGCAAGTTTAGATGGTGTAAAACGATTTGTCAATACTTTTAGAGAAAGTGGTAGGTCTCTGGAAGCTTTGGTATGTAACGCTGCGGTATATTTGCCTCTATTAAAAGAACCGATGCGTAGTGCAGATGGCT
This sequence comes from Okeania sp., assembly GCF_983059655.1. NCBI lineage: Bacteria > Bacillati > Cyanobacteriota > Cyanophyceae > Oscillatoriales > Microcoleaceae > Okeania > Okeania sp. Next base: position 57,530 of record NZ_CEZPJD010000001.1, on the reverse strand, counting down.
TTGAATTGAGCGTGGCGACAAATCATCTGGGACATTTTCTCCTATGTAACATTATGTTAGAGGATTTTAAACAGTCTCCTGCTGCAGATAAAAGGTTGGTGATTTTGGGAACTGTTACAGCTAACCCGAAAGAGTTGGGAGGAAAGATTCCAATTCCAGCACCTCCAGATTTGGGAAATCTTCAGGGTTTTGAAGCAGGTTTCAAAGATCCTATTTCTATGATTAATGGTAAGAAGTTTAAATCTGGTAAGGCTTATAAGGATAGCAAACTCTGTAATGTATTGACAATGCGGGAGTTACATCGGCGTTATCACGAGTCAACGAGAATTGTTTTTAGTTCTCTGTATCCTGGATGTGTGGCAGATACACCTTTATTCCGAAATCATTATCCTTTGTTCCAGAAAATTTTCCCGCTATTCCAGAAGAATATTACTGGGGGATATGTTTCTCAAGATTTAGCAGGAGAAAGGGTTGCTGCTTTAGTGAAAGATCCTGAGTATAAGGAGTCTGGAATGTATTGGAGTTGGGGAAATCGACAGAAGAAAGATCGTCAGTCTTTTGTGCAAGAAGTTTCTGATGAAGCGAGTGATGATGATAAAGCGATTAAGCTTTGGGAATTAAGTTCAAAGTTGGTAGGGTTGAGTTAGTTTTTGAATTGAGACAGTGAGAATTCCCGCGTTCTCTTGTTAAGAGGGTGTGGGAATTTTTGTTAATCATAGAATTAGCTAAATCTATAACTGATATCAAGTTCGGCTTTCAAATTCCCAATCATTTCAGGTAAACGAGAGAAAATAGAAGAGTTTTAGTTCAAAGGTGTTGTACTAAGTTAAACAATTTAACTGTGATCGCTACCTTTATGCAACAAATCAGTTTTCTAGTTTTAAATCTTCAAAATTTTCACTCGTCAGCTACATTGTTAGTTACTAAAATTAGATTGTTAGTAGCAGCAACAGAGGCAATTTGACCATCAATAAAACTAGCAGTTTTACCTATTTTAGATAATCTAGTTCTCTCTTTTGCATGGTATTGTGCCGATTTTAAATTATAATCAAATATAGGGATATTTAAAATTAGATCGTTAATATATTCTTCAAAAAAATCACGTCTCTTTGATTCTGGTAAACGCCAGCAACCATATAACAATTCGTGAATAACTACAGTAGCTGTACAAATTTGTAATTTATTTATCCTCAATTTATTCACTACTTGGGTATCAGGAGAAGGACGCATAGATTCGGAAATTATATTAGTATCTAGCAAATATTTTAAACTCATAAATCCACCTCTCTCCCTGGTGACTTATCTCGTAAGTTATCAAAAGTATGATCGTCAAAAGTAATTCCTTCTTGTTCTATTTTTGCCCTAAATTTTTGATAGGCTGACCAAAAATCATTAACCTCTTTAATTTCTATTAGAATTTCTTGGTTATCCGGTAAATTTACTTCCTCTAATAACTCAATAATTTTTCCTTTTTTAATTCCTTTTACTAACATAAAATTAGCTCCTTAAATATATGTTTATTTCTAAAATAACTGATTTACCAAGAGGGTATTATCATAGAATTTCACGGAAGTGAAAAGTCAAAAGTAAGGTTTTATAGGCTTAAAACTTGTAAGCATTTAGCTATTAGCTGTGAGATCTCAGCTCTAAATTGTCTAATAATGATAAAGCAAGCTCAGTATGAATTGCTGGAATAACCCATTTAATTGCTACATTTGCATCTACAAAAAACTTACTCACTTAGACGATCCTCTCGTAATAATTCAGCACTATTAGTAAAAATCTAACCTTTGTATTGTTGTAATAAATGTTCAAATTTTATTTTTGAATCTTGATGGTTTTGTTTGATAATGGGTTGATACACAACCATAGCTTCAATTTCTTGATTAGTAATTGGTAAACGAAGAGATAATATTCCATCTTCGCCAATATGTGTTTTTATCTTGATACTTTTCATGATTTCTCAATTCTCTTTCAAATATGACTAAATTTTATTTTAAGCGAATCAATATCTATAAGTATAGAGGAAATAGAAGAGTTTTTAGTTCAAAGGTACTTTACTAAGTTCAAAAATGACAACATAAATCAAAAAGTAAACCAACTATTCCTGACTAAACTCTAGTTAATATACACCTTTTTTTTACCTGGATTTGGTATCACAATAGTTTTGAGGTAGTTGTCACCCTCTTTACTTCTTATTGGTTCAATTCTAAAAAAATCTTATATATATTTCAAAATATATCATTATACATTTATAAATTAAAAATAAAGAAAGCTAACTGCGCCAACAGTTAACTTTCTGTCAAAAAAATATGTTGTTTCACTCTCCAGCCTAAGCTGAAGCTTTTTACCATGTACATTAACCGTAGCAGAAACCAAACAAAATCACAACCTTGGCCATCTGATAAAATTAAAGCTGTCACTGATTTACTAACCACAGCTACTCAAGCAGCAGGTGGTTCAATTGGTAAAAAGACTGTAATTGCTATCATGGAATGGCCAGTCGAACAAATTAAGTCTGTTAATGAGTTACTAAGTACAGCAACTCAAGCCGCAGGTCATCCACTGGGAAAAAATGATGTAGTTCATATCATAAAATCTTTTGGGATATCTAATACGTCTACTCCTAGACTAATTTCTTTGTTCAAAAGTTTTTCAAACAAGAACGTACAACTTGCCATCGCTATATCGCTATACATAATACGTATAGCAAAAGCACTATCAAAAATCTTTCCAGTTCATTTTATAAGGTTGTTTTGAATGGGAATGATAATGCAAGCCTAAATTAAGTGTCTAATAAATAAAAGTGGGGTGGGTAACATCATCCCACTAAAACTAAAACCTAACTACGCACCAAAAACTTCTTTGGCAGTATACACAATTTAACTGCGATCGCCACCTTCATGCAACAAACCAGTTTTCTAGTTTTAAATATTCAAATTTAATCAATTTCTATGATGATGAAAGTCTTGATGCTTATTTTGGGATGTTAATAATGATTAATATCATCAGGAGGAAAAGCAAATACAATTCCTATTCCCCAAGCAATACTTGGTACTAAAGCAAAAATTATTATTTCTAAACCTGTCATAATTAATTTCCTAATTTATTGTAATGTTGTGTGTATAGCAGTTGAAGAAAAGGTTGGGACATTTCAAAAGTTTAAAGCTCAGACAAAGTAAGACTTTTCCTTATTCAACTAATTATTTATTTGTAAATTTCTCTGGTTTTCTATTCGATCGATTTTTGCTGTTAATCTAGTTAAGTTACTGTCAATAATTCGTTGATTGGTAATATGATCGTAAGCTTCCCATTCTTGAGTAACTTCTGTATCTTGCCAAATAAACCAGTTCCGATAAATTTCTCCACTATCAATATCGTTACATAGAGGCAACCAATCATCTCCTGTAAAATACTCTGTTTCTTGAATGACTAAATCTAGACCAATTAAAGTTAATAATGTTTCTAAATTATTCAATTCTGTCTGAGGTGCTTTATTGGTTTTTCTATGGTTCATTAATCTAATTTTCATGGTTTTTATTGATTTTGTAAAAGAAATTTTTAACGTATTAACTATTTGAAAAATTAGAAAGTAGGGCGTACAAATTTTTCAAGGAATATTAAAAAATACTTCTGTAATTTCTGACTCTTCAGTTTCTGAACCTTCTGCTATTGCTAAATTAGTATTATCATCAAACTCTAAACTATCTGGAATTTGAGCCTCAATCTCAGATATTCTTTGTTCAACCTCAGCTTGTTTAGCAGCAAAACTATCATGACTAAAATAAAAATGACCAAGGACTTTTCCTTGATAACTACGTTTGGTAAATTGCCAACCAGGTTCTAGAAAAATTTTCATCATTCCATTACTAAGTCCGCGACTTCTACCAATCAATTTTTTATCTCCTGTCAAGGAAATGCCAAATAATTTAATTTCACCACCAACATTTTGCAAAATTACTCTATGACTAAGTGATAAATCATTACCATCTACTCGAATTGAATAACCATTACTATCAGTAGCTCTTCCACAAATGCCAGAAAAATTAAAGTCTAACAGCAAAGGCTCAACTAAAATTGGATATAATCCTGCTTCACTTTCACTCCAGCAAGGTCTTTGATTAGAACGCTGTTCTAAAATAATTAGTTTATAACCAGAATATCCGTTTAGATCGCTCAGAGGCATTGCCATGGCAATAACTTGATTTTGATCAATTTCTACTTCATCAAAAGTAAAATTTGCTTGGGCAGGGGTAACAGCATTAATAGTAAAAAATATTGTGCTAAAAACAGTTAAAATTGAACGATGAAAAATATTTTTCATTGGCTTACTCCCTGTTTTGTGTTCATATAAATACTTTAAAAAATTCAGATTTTTTTGGTAGAGAACATTAGGAGTTTAATTAAGCAAGCATTGAAAAAAATCTAGAAACGTGTCAATTATGTTAGGTAGTATGACTTCCAGAGAACAGTAGTTAAAATGTTGTTAATTAGTTAACTTCCTTAAATTAGAAAAAGTTAGCTATCTTCGTTAAAGTAGCACTCAGCACTCAGCTATCAGCAATCAGCTTCTCAAGGTGTATAATGGGGGTTTGAATCCCCTATTAACACGCACCACGAGCTTTTTCAAATATAGTGTGGGACTAAATCCTTGAATTTTTAGCTGACAGCTATTTGCGTTTGCGTAGCATTCCGTAGAAAAGTATTTCGGAACAGAAAAGCTGATAGTTAGTTAAAATCATTTACAATAAATAACAATAAAATTATAAACAGGAAGAAACAGTGGAAAAAAAATCAAAGCGCGATCGCGGACGAATTCTCACAACTTCTGGACTGAAAAAATTGAATGAAGCTATTGAAGAATGGAAACAACAATATAACCTCAGAGCTACTCTTGCAGAAATTGAAGCTGAGTCTGGGGTGGGTTCCGATACCATCAGTAAAATTAGACAAGGGAGAGTGGGTGCAGACCTGAGTAAAATTCAACAGCTCTTTGCCTCCTTTGGCCTGACATTGGATGAAGCAGACCATCGTTCGGGAAAACAGGGTCAAACTTCAAATGAAACAGAACCTCTAGGAGAACTTTTGCCACTGCTAAATAACGAAGAAATAGTTAGTCACAATAGTTCCCAAGTTTTCATCAGTTATCGCAGTCAAGACCCGGATCGAGAATTAGCACGACAGTTTGAAACAGCATTGAATGCTTCTGGTCATCAGGTATTTATGGCAGCAGATAGCATCCGTCTGGGAGAAAATTGGTTTCGGCGCATTAATGAAGAGTTGAAACGGTGTGATTATTTGCTGTTGTTTTTGCCTCCCCAGTCAGTGCAAAGTGAGTTACTGACCTATCAAGTACAACTGGCAAGAGAGTTACAATTTTCTCGACCTAACCGTAAACCTGTAATTTTGCCGATACGAGTAGGGTTTTCCCTGAGTACGCCCCTCAACCACGATCTACGGGGTTATCTCTATCGCATTCAACAACGGGAGTGGCGATCGCCTGAAGATAGTGTGGTTATTCTGAAAGAAGTTTTGACTCTTTTAGCTACTCCACCGGAGAATATTGCGTCGGAAGTAGAGGAGCAACAAGAGAATTTACCTGCTGAAGAAATTAGTAGCATTGCGTCAACAAATAGTGCTCCTTTACCATCTGCCGAACCTGAAATACCGGGGGGACAAATTGATGTGGCATCTACTTTTTATATCGAACGTCCGCCTATTGAAGAACGTTGTTATCAAGCTATTTTGCAACCAAGTGGGTTGATTAGAATTAAGGCTCCACGACAGATGGGTAAAACTTCTTTAATGGCAAGAATTTTACACCATGCTACACAGGAAGGATATCGAACTGTTCCTTTAAGTTTTCAGTTAGTAGATAAAGAGGTTTTTAGTAATCTTGATAAATTCTTAAAATGGTTTTGTGCTTATGTGGGGCGAGAGTTACGTTTACCTAATCAATTAGATGATTATTGGGATGATATTTTTGGTAGTAAAGTTAATTGTAAGGATTATTTTGAGAAGTATTTATTAGCTCAAATAGATAATCCTTTGGTGTTGGGTTTAGATGAAATTGATAGAGTTTTTCAATATCCTGATATTGCGGAAGATTTTTTGGGATTATTACGAGCTTGGCATGAGGAATCAAAGCGACGAGTTATTTGGAAAAAATTGCGATTATTGGTAGTACATTCTACGGAAGTTTATATTCCTATGAATATTAATCAATCTCCTTTTAATGTAGGATTGCCTATAGATTTACCAGAGTTTAATTCACAGCAAGTTCAGGATTTAGCATCTCGACATAATTTGAATTGGTCGGAGTCAGAGGTAGATAAATTAATGGCAATTGTTGGCGGGCATCCTTATTTAGTTAGGGTAGCTTTATATCATATTTCTAAACAAGATTTAACTCTGGAAGATTTGCTAGAAAATGTAACTGCTGAAACTGGAATTTATAGCGACCATTTACGACGACAGTTGTGGAATTTAGAAGAGTATCCAGAGTTAGCTGAAGCGATGAAAAATGCGATTTCTGAAAATTATAATGGGCAGTTAACAGGAATGTTAGGTTTTAAGTTAGATAGTTTAGGTTTGGTGAAATGGCAGAATAATAAATGTTATCCCAGGTGTGAGTTATATCGTCAGTATTTTCAAGCTCATTTAGATCTTTAAAATAGAGGTTGAATACTTATAAATAATGATGGAGGAGTCATTTTAGTTATCAGTTATCAGTACCTCTGCCTGTTTGCGCAGCATTCCGTAGGAAAGTCAGAAGCTTGAAATATTGACTGGTAGTAGTTGTAGCATTTTTTTGTCTCAAAAAGTTTCAGCTTTTCGGTGGCAAGAGCTGCATAGAGCTAGTATTTTGGGACGATTATAGCAGAAAAATCAAGGGACAATTTTTTTTACTACTTCCTAATTAAGCCCTAACTCCTGAATTCTGTTTGCGGAGCATGACCTAGAAAATTCTGACTCCTACCTCTACCAAAAGACTTTATTCAACAAACCCTAAGTATTCAACCGAACATGATATAAGCTAGATTTAACGAGCAATAGTCATCCTTTTCATTAATGGATAATGGATAATTACCTCTAGTTAAAACCGTTCTTGATTGAATGTCAGGAAATATCCTAGCACTTTTTTTCCCCTTGAAAGGGGAGGCTAATAAAACTGAATTATACCAAATTGATAAATGTTTTCTACAAATAGTTAGGGTATTTATTAGAATTCTGAATTCAGAATTCAGAATTTAGGAGTCAGAATGAACAGATTTAATACCATTTTTGATGTTGTAAATTATCTTTTTCGTCAAATATACTTTCTGATGAAGTCTTTTGATAGTGCTTATTATTCGTAACATTATTTTTTCAAAATGGTATTATTTAATTAATAACTATTAATTTTTCGGTAAGAAATGTTAACAATATAAATAAGTAGGAGGGATTAATGAACGCTTACGATCGCAATATTTGGGTCCTTGATGACGACCGACATACAATTCCACTTGCAAAATGGCAAAAGACTATTAATGTGATGGCTAACATTTTTCAAGCACCTGCAGGGTTTATCGTACAGCATACGAACCAAGGATATCAGGTTGTCACTGCCAGTCAGCAAGACTCCAATCCATACTCTCCTGGTGGAGTCATTCCCCTCAACTGTAATATCTTCTGCCGGAAAATCGTGCAAACTCGTGAACAGCTCTATGTAAAAAATGCCAAAGCCGACCCCTATTGGGATGATAATCCTGAAGTCGCGCAAGATGGTTTTATGTCCTACTATGGCTTACCGATAAACTGGCCTGACAATAATCCCTTTGGAACGATTTGTGTCATGGATTTCAAAGAGACAGATTACCAACAAGACTATTTGAACTTGATGGAAGAATTGCGAAATCTCATTGAATACGATCTCCAACTCTTTGAACAATATCAAACCACAGCCAAACTTGCAGCTAATCTGGAAAAAGTTAATCACGAATTGATGGAGGCCAAAAAACTAGCCGATCTGGCTAATCAAGCCAAAAGTTCATTTATTGCCAATATGAGTCACGAGTTAAGAAGTCCATTGAATGCCATTCTTGGGTTCACCCAAATTATGACCTGCTCCCAAAGCCTCTCCCCTGACCAACAAGAAAACGTCGGCATCATTTCTCGCAGTGGAGAACACCTTCTCACCCTTATTAACAACGTCCTCGACCTCTCTAAAATAGAGGCTGGTAAAACCACTCTCAACGAAAAGAACTTCGACTTGTACCGACTCCTTGACGACCTCCACGATATGTTCCAACTCAAAGCCGACAACAAGGGATTGCAATTGTTACTCGAACAAGAGGAAAGCATACCCCGCTACATTCGTACCGATGAAGTGAAACTGCGCCAAGTCTTGATCAATCTGTTGAACAATGCCATCAAATTTACCGAAACAGGAGGTGTTACCCTGCGAGCAATCTCTGTTGAGACCTCAAACAATTCCCAGCCCAAACGAATATCCTTTGCTGTAGAAGACACTGGAACCGGAATTGCTCCAGAAGAACTCGACAAGCTTTTTGAAGCCTTCGTCCAAACCGAAACTGGTAAACAGGCACAAGAAGGAACAGGATTGGGCTTGCCCATATCTCGTAAATTTGTGCAGTTAATGGGCGGGGATATCCAAGTCACCTCTCAAGTAGGAAAAGGGACAACGTTTAGTTTTGAGATTCAGGCTGAAGAGGTAGAAGCCACAGCCGTAGAAAGTCAAAAACCCAAACGGAGAGTTATTGCCCTCGCTCCCAACCAACCCCGCTATCGTATTCTCATTGTTGATGATAAAATCCTCAATCGCCAGTTGTTAGTGAAATTGCTTAATCCTCTGGGATTTGAACTCAAAGAAGCAAGTAATGGCAAAGAAGCTATCGAAATTTTCGAGTCATGGGAACCTCATTTGATTTGGATGGATATGCGGATGCCAGTCATGGATGGTTATGAAGCCACCCAGAGGATTAAAGTTAGCATCAAAGGACAAGCCACGGCAATAATAGCCTTGACAGCAAGTGTTCTAGAAGAAGAAAAAGCAGTAGTCTTATCGGCAGGGTGCAGTGCTTTTATGAGGAAGCCATTTCGAGAGGAAGATATATTTGAGGCGATGCACAAACATATTGGTGTCGAGTTTATCTATGAAGAAGTGCAAGAAAAAGAAATCAAATTAACAGGGGAGATATTAACGCGAGAAAATTTAGCGATATTACCCGAAGAATGGCAAAGAGAATTAGAGGATGCAATTGTGAATTCAGATCGTAAAACCATGAATAGTATACTGGAGAAAATTTCTCTGAAGTACGAGGAGTTAGCGGAGGCTTTAAAAAAATGTCTTTATAACTTCGAGTATGAAAAAATCTTGGCGTTGCTGAATTAGTGTATGATATTAATCTTACAGCAGTTTTGGAGTTGATGAGGTACAAAATTTTAGGACTTTAGGGAGTAGGGAGTAGGGAGTAGGGAGTAGGGAGTAGAAAAATGCTTTTGGGTTGCCCATACTAACTGTAGTCTATCCATGTGAAAAGCGCTATAAATAGAGTTTGCTGAATAAAGTATTTTTGCTCTTTGTAGGGAGTAGGCAATAGGAGGAAAATAATTGATGATTTCTGCATGAGAATTTATTTAATTTTTTATTATTGGAGATGTCTAATAGTAAGAGTGATTTTTTGGCTTTTGCTTCCCAAAAATCCTCACTTTTTTAACTATCACTTCTGAGTAAAACATGTAAGAGGAGGTAGAAAAAAATCTTAAAAGTCGAGGAATAAATTATCTTAACTTTATACTATTTACATCATATACCTACATTTACAGCGCTTTTCGCTCTTGATGAACCACATCTTCACACATCAAACCTTGTAGGGACGTTCCATGGAACGTCCTTACTGTGGTTTACCCAAATGAAAACCGCTGTAAAATACTAGGAATAAACTTTGGTGTAATACCAATTTGAAAAAAGAATGTTATGAATAATCAGTGCAATAAAAAGATTTTGCATGAAATGTCCCTTTGACAAAGCGGTGCGACCCCGCGACGATGCCAGCTCGCTTGCGGAACGCCGACCAAGGGAGGGAACGCGCACCAAGAGAAAAAGAGAATTTATGAATTGAAAACTGGTATTAAATCTATTCATTCTGGCTCCTGAATTCAGAATCCAGAATTCTAAGAAATACCCTAGCTATTTGTAGCAAATATTTATCAAATTGGTATAAGTGAATCTACAGCCAATAATATTTTTCATCATTGGATAGACATATTACAAGAACTATTGCCTGGTAGCTTGTGAGAAAAATTCCAGAAAAAAGAAGATGAATTTTATGGATACAAGAGTTTTTAATAGAACAATAATTAATTTTATATAGTATAGAACAGAGTATGTATTGATCAGATAATCATGATAAACAGAAAAAATATTACTCTGGAAAAAAGAAAAATAATACATTAAAAAAACAAATCATAACTACAGAAATAGTAGACGTAATAGTGGTAGGAATAAAACCAGAAAATGATGTAAATTTACTCATACAACAGCAAAAAAAATTGATAAAACACAAAGATTTCAGGGAGATAAAGGATATCAAGGTGCCGAGAGAACTACAATACCGAAAAAAAAGCCAAGAAAACAAGAAAAAATGGGATAAAGATGATAAATAATTAACAATAATTATCTCTAATCCTCTAAAGTACGTAAAAAATGACTATTGGGAATTACACAAAATAAAGGCAGAAAATAGACTCAAATATTTATGGGCAGAGGATTTCACGTTAAAAAGGCATAAATCCTGAATTATCAAGGGTTCTAGCAATTTTGAAGGGTTTGGCGTAATTCCCTTGCATAGACTGACTTTGAGGCATTTTTCCTACAAAAAAATGTCTAAGTACCACTATCTGGAGGATTTGGCGTTGGCGGAGCAAGTGCGGCAGCTATATCTCTCCCTAAAAGATAGTTACAGTCAGTGCTTGATAATTTTTGGAGATGTTGAATATTCCCTTCTACCCTCTGCCTTCCTACCTCTAAAGTGTAAGTATTTAAGCAGACATGATATTATACCATTTCCCAAAAATAATGCTATACTTCATGAAGACTTCAGTTATTAAATAATAATAATGGTTCAGCAATGTTTGTAACGATTCTCGGTATTAAACAAAGATATCTTATTTCTTTTAACCCTACTGTCTACTGCCTACTGTCTACTGCCTACTCTCAAAAAGATGTAGCAAGACTTTTGAGATTTGGTATTAGTTATAATTGAAAATAAAGATAAAAAAATGAAAAAACTCTTTTCCTCCATTTCTCTTCGCACAGTTTTTGTTATCCCATTTATTATTCAAATTGTTTCTGCGGTTGGAATTGTTAGTTATCTGTCATTTAAAAATAGTCAGAAAGCAATCCGGGAAATCACTCAAGAACTGCGGGAAGAAATTACGTCAAGAGCAACGCAGTATGTTGATGACTATCTCGAAATTCCTCACTCTATCAATACATTGAATGATTCGGCTTTCAATATCAATATTCTCAATGTCAATAATTCCGAAAAAATCAGAGATTACTTTTGGAAACAAGTTAAATTAACTCCAAAAATTAATACCATTCAAATTGGCATACATGAACAAGAAAAGTATACAGGAGTAGGACGAACGGATGGAAAATTAGTCTACAAGATATCCGATCCATTAACCACTCAACGAGAGTTTCAATCCTATGCCATGGATGATCGAGGTCGTCCCACGAAAAAAGTTAGTGGTCGTCCTAACTATCAAATGCGACTGCGACCATGGTATCAAGAATCATTTCAATCTCAAATTTCTATATGGAGTCTTTATATTTTCTTCTCTCACAAAGCCTTGGGGATGACACTTTCAAAACCTGTTTATAATGAATCTGGAAAATTATTGGGTGTAACGGGAATTGATATTACTCTTGAAGAAATAGGTGATTTTCTCAAAAATTTACGTGTTGGTCGAACGGGAAAAATTTTTATTATGGAACGTGATGGCAATATTGTTGCTTCCTCAACAGAAGAACAGCCATTTCTAAGTCAAGGAGAAGATTTAGTCCGTCTCAATGCAACCGATAGTCAAATTCCCACCATCCGATCGACAACAAATTATTTACAAAATCATTTTGGTGATTTAAACAAGATTGAAAAATCTCAACATCTCGAATTTTTTATCAATGATGAACGCTATTTTCTCCAAGTTACTCCTTTTGAAGATCCCAATGCTAAGGGTTTGGACTGGTTAATTGTCGTGATTATTCCAGAAGCAGATTTTATGGCACAAATTAATAAGAATACCCGAATAACAATCATTCTTTGTATTATTGCATTGGTTATTGCTGCCACAATAGGAATTTTAACAGCTCGTTGGGTGACTCGTCCTTTAATTGCGTTGAACCAGGCAGCTAAAGATATTGCTAAAGGCAAATGGGAGCGCACTGTTCATTTGGAACGTCACGATGAATTGGGAGAATTAGCCCAATCATTCAATTGTATGGGCGCTCAATTAAAAGAATCTTTTCAAACCCTTGAAAAAACCAATGCTGAACTTGTAATTGCCAAAGAAAAAGCCGAAGTTGCTAATCAAGCGAAAAGCAGATTTATTGCCAATATGAGTCACGAATTGAGAACTCCATTAAATGCCATCCTGGGTTTCACCCAAATTATGACTCGTTCCCAAACCCTCCCCCGCGACTACCAAGAAAACTTTGCTATCATCTCTCGCAGTGGAGAACACCTCCTCACTCTCATTAACAATGTTCTCGAATTCTCCAAAATTGAGGCTGGTAAAATAACCCTAAACGAAAAGAACTTCGACTTGCATCGCCTTCTCGATGATATTCATCATATGTTCCAACTCAAAGCTGACGGCAAAGGATTGCAATTGTTACTGGAAAGAGAGGAAAGCGTCCTTCGCTACATTCGCACCGATGAAGTGAAACTGCGCCAAGTCTTGATCAATCTGCTGAACAATGCCATCAAATTCACTGAAGCAGGAGGTGTCATTCTGCGAGCAACCCCGATCGAAACCCCAGGCAATTCCCAGTCCAAACGAATATCCTTTGCTGTAGAAGACACCGGAGCTGGAATTGCCTCAGAAGAACTTGAGAAACTCTTTGAAGCCTTTGTCCAAACCAAAACTGGCAAAGAGGCACAAGAAGGAACGGGGTTAGGTTTGCCCATCTCCCGTAAATTCGTGCAGTTAATGGGCGGCGATATCCAAATCACCTCTCAAGTTGGAAAAGGGACAACCTTCAGTTTTGACATTCAAGTCGAGGAAGTCGAAGCCAAAGTCGTAGAAAGTCAAAAACCTAAACGGAGAGTTATTGCCCTTGCCCCCAACCAACAACGCTATCGCATCCTGATTGTAGATGACAAAATCCTCGATCGCCAGTTTTTAGTAAAATTACTTAATCCCCTGGGATTTGAAATTAAAGAAGCCAGTAATAGCAAAGAAGCTATCGAAATTTTCGAGTCATGGCAACCTCATTTAATTTGGATGGATATGCGGATGCCTGTGATGGACGCTTATGAAGCCACCCAAAATATCAAAGCAACGGCCCAAGGACAAGCAACGGCAATCATTGTCTTGACTGCCAGTGTTCTAGAAGAAGAAAAAGCGGTAATCTTGTCCTCAGGGTGTGATGCTTTGATGAGGAAGCCATTTCGAGAGGAAGATATATTTGAGGCGATGCACAAACATATTGGTGTCGAGTTTATCTATGAAGAAGTGCAAGAAAAAGAAATCAAACTAACAGGGGAGATATTGACGCGAGAAAATTTAGCGACATTACCTGAAGAATGCCAAAGAGGATTAGAGGATGCAATTGTGAATTCAGATCGTAAAACCATGAATGGTATACTGGAGAAAATTTCTCTGGAGCACGAGGAGTTAGCGGAGGCTTTACAAACATCTCTTTATAACTTCGAGTATGAAAAAATCTTGGCGTTGCTGAATTAGAATTTAGAATTACCTCTCCTTTAAAAGAAGAGGATTGACTCAAAGGAAAATTTTTCTTTTTATCCTCTTATAAAGAGTAGGCTTTCAACCAAAATCTTTCGGTAAGAGAACTAAAAGTTCCTCACAAAATTATTTTCCGTACTTTTTCCTAAAAATATCTTCCCTGTTGCCTGTTGCCTATTCCCTATTAGTTATGATTGAAAATAACGGTCGAATTATTGTTGTTGACGATACCCCCGCTAATCTACATTTATTATCCAATCTTTTGGAGGAACGCGACTATGAAGTTAGAGCTTTTCCCAGTGCTAAATTAGCACTAATGGGAATGAAAAATTTCCTTCCGGAGTTGATTTTATTGGATATTATGATGCCGCAAATGAATGGTTATGAAATGTGCGAGTGTCTCAATAAAGATGAAAAATGGCGAGATATTCCCGTGATTTTTATTAGTGCATTGAACGAAATATTTGACAAAGTTAAAGCATTTAGTGTAGGGGGAGTAGATTATATTACCAAACCCGTACAAGCTGAAGAAGTTTTAGCTCGCGTTGAAACTCATTTACAACTTTTTCGCTTGCGAGAAATGCTCCAAAAAACTAACTTTATTCAGTCTGAAAAATTAGCCCAACAAAATCAACAACTCAAGACACTCAATCAAGAACTGGAAAAGGCCAATCAAGAACTTAAAGAGAAATATTTACAACTTGAAGAGGCACAACTACAACTCGTACAAAATGAAAAAATGGTAACCTTAGGCAATCTCGTGACTGGAATTGCCCACGAAATCAACAATCCCCTTGGGTTTATCGGTGGCAATGTCAGGGTAGCACAAAAATATCTGCAAAATTTATTGGCAGGATTTTCTCTCTATCGCAAACATTCCCACCTTGACGATCGAATCGTCGCAGAAATTGAAGACCTCGACCTAGAATTTGTTGTTGAAGACTTCCCAAAACTGATTGCGTCAATGCAAAGGGGATACGATCTCATTCACAATATTAGTACATCTCTACGAACATTTGCTCGTAAGGATACCAATCAGAAAAACGAATTTAATTTGCACGATGGGATAGATAGCACCTTATTAATCTTAAAATATCGTCTCAAAGCTAATGAAAACCGTCCAGCTATCGAGGTTATTAAAAATTACGGTAATATGCCACCAGTCAAATGCTATGCGGGGCAACTCAATCAAGTATTTATGAATATTTTAGCGAATGCGATTGACGCTTTAGATGAAAGTAATGCTGGAAAAACTTTTCAAGAAATAGAAAAAGAACCAAATAGAATTACTATTAGAACGGAATTAAGCGACGATAAACAGAAGGGGATAGTGCGAATTGCTGACAACGGAATGGGAATGCCAGAAGAGGTAAAAGCGAAAATATTCCAGCAAGGGTTTACTACAAAAGAAGTAGGAAAAGGAACAGGTTTAGGCATGGCGATCGCTCATCAAATAGTCACAGAAAAACACGGTGGTGAGATTAGTTGTGATTCAATAGTTGGGCAAGGTACAATTTTTACAATTATAATTTCCAGGTAAAATCTTGCATTTTTTTTCCAGCAAAACCAGAAAGTACGCATTCCGGTTGCACTAGATTCTTCAAACAGACAACTGTAAATACAGGGCAAACGCATCTTATTTTGAAGTTCTGACAGGGTAAGGATGTCAGACTTATAAATATTTATACTCATTACTATTCTAAAGCTTAACGGCAGAAGCTTCCAGAATTTAGATGCGTTTGCCCTGACTGTAAATATATCTAAATAGTTGGACTTTCGGCCAAAAAATAAGTAAACTAAATTGTAAGATCATCAAAATTAGATTCAACGACTGACAAACCAAGTCAATGATTAAGACAAACACAATTAAAATAGCAAATTATCAAGCCCTTAAACTCATTCATGACAGTAGTCGCACCGAAGTCTATCGCGGTTATAACGTGGAGAATGGACAACCAGTTATTATCAAATTGATGCGCAATCAATATCCATCTTTCAGAGAATTGGTGCAGTTTAGAAATCAATATGCAATTAGCAAAAATCTAGAGATAGAAGGCATCATCAAAACCTATACCCTTCAACGCTACGAAAACCGCTACGCCATAATTATGCAAGATATGGGGGGTATATCCTTAGCCGAATATGAAGGAAAATCTTCCTTTTCTATGCCCCAATTTCTAGATATTGCCATCCAACTATCAGAAATTCTACACCAGCTCCACAAGAACTCAATTATTCATAAAGATATTAAACCAGCAAATATACTAATTCACCCAGAAACCAAACAAGTAAAATTAATCGATTTTAGTATTTCAAGCCTCTTACCGAAAGAAACTCAAACCGTTCAAACCCCTAATGTCTTAGAAGGAACCCTAGCTTATTTGTCTCCAGAGCAAACAGGACGGATGAATCGAGGAATTGACTATCGCAGTGATTTTTATGCACTGGGAGTCACCTTTTATGAATTACTGATAGGAGATGTACCCTTTAGCAGCAATGATGCCTTAGAACTGATTCATGCTCATATTGCCGTTTCTCCCGATCCTCTGAATAACTGGGTAGTATTGGGTGGAGATTTATGTCCGCCAATTCTCTCGAATATTGTTCTCAAGCTGATGGCGAAAAATGCAGAATACCGCTACCAGAGTGCTTTGGGATTAAAATATGACTTAGAGAAATGCAGAAAGCAATGGGAGGAAACTGGAAAAATAGAGTTTTTTGAGTTAGGAGAGCGAGATATTTGCGATCGCTTTATTATTCCCGATAAATTATATGGACGAGAAACCGAAGTCAAGGAATTACTGGATAGCTTCGAGCGAGTGGCAGAGGGAAATAGGGAAATGATGCTAGTGGTGGGTTTTTCTGGGATTGGAAAAACAGCAGTGGTTAATGAAGTACATAAACCCATTGTCCGACAACGGGGCTATTTTATTAAAGGTAAGTTTGACCAATTTAATCGTAATATTCCCTTCAGTGCGGTTGTGCAAGCATTCCGTAGTTTGATGGGGCAATTGTTGAGTGAAAGCGATAGTGAGTTGCAACAGTGGAAAGCCAAAATCCTAGAAGCGGTTGGTGAAAGTGGTCAGGTGTTGATAGAAGTGATTCCGGAACTTGAACAGATTATTGGTCAACAACCAGACGTACCAGAATTGTCAGGTAGTGCAGCTCAGAATCGCTTTAACTTACTGTTTCAAAAGTTCATTGCCGTTTTTACGACAAAAGAGCATCCGCTGGTGATGTTCCTAGACGATTTACAGTGGGCTGATTCTGCTTCCCTGAATTTGCTGAAACTGCTGATGGGGGAGTCAGAAACGGGTTATTTACTTGTGTTGGGTGCTTACCGAGATAACGAAGTGTTCCCAGCCCATCCGTTGATGCTGACATTAGAGGATATCAGAAAACACCAAGCACAAATCCAGACATTGACCTTAAAACCTCTAGCCACAGAGCATATTCACTACCTGGTTGCTGATACCTTACTCTGTTCGATAGAACTGGCTGCACCGCTAGCGGAACTCGTCTATCAGAAGACTCAGGGGAACCCTTTTTTCGCCACTCAGTTTTTGCAGGGACTCTACCAAGACGGTTGCATTAGCTTTGAGGCGACGGCTCGATATTGGCAATGTAATTTTGCACAGGTACGGCAGTTGGCGCTGACTGATGATGTGGTGGAGTTTATGGTGGGGCGGTTGCAGAAGTTACCGGAGGCGACTCAGGAGGTGTTGAAGTTGGCGGCTTGTATTGGTAATCAGTTTGATTTAGCTACGTTAGCGATTGTTAGTGAAACTAATCAAGAATATCTGGCGGATGATTTGTGGCGAGTGCTACAAGAGGGTTTGGTGATTCCTGAAAATGAAACTTATAAGTTCTTTCAGGGAGACAATTACAACACAGAAAACATCGAAAATATCTCTGTAAGCTATCGTTTTCTGCACGATCGAGTGCAACAAGCTGGTTATTTGCTGATTCCACCGGAGCAAAAACAAGCCACACACCTCAAAATCGGCAGACTGTTGTTAAACAAGACATCAGCCACAGAATTAGATGAAACTCTGTTTGAAATCGTTAATCAGTTTAATGTTGGCCAGTCATTAGTGACTGATTTATCAGAGAAAATCCAACTGGTTGAACTCAATTTGAAGGCTGCACAGAAAGCGCGGGTAGCCACAGCCTACGTTGCCACCTATCAGTATGCGACGACAGGGATTGACTTACTCACGTCTCCTCAACTAGAGCAATTAGCCTGGCAAGCTCACTATGACCTGGCTTTACCGCTGCATGAACTTGCAGCAGAAACCGCTTATCTTAGCGGGGATATGGCCGAAATGGAGCAATGGGCAGAGATTGTTTTACAGCAAGTCAATAGTGCCGTAGACAAAATGGGTGTTTATTCCACCAAAATCCAGGCTTATATGGCACAAGCCAAAAAGATAGAAGCTCTAAATATTGGGTTTGAGGCTTTAGAGTTGCTTGGTGTAAGCTTTCCAGAATCACCAACTCCGGCTGATATTGAACAAACGTTAGCGCAAACTGCCAGCAATCTACAAGGCAAGAAAATAGAAGATATCATTCACCTACCAGTGATGACCGATGGTGAAAAATTAGCGATCGCCAAGATGTTGCTGAGTCTGGGTTCACCCTCCTTTCAGGCAGCTCGCAGCTTTTTCCCCTTGGTTATCTGTGCATTGGTCAATTTATCACTCGAATATGGCAATTCACCCTTTTCTGGTTATGGTTACGCTTGCTACAGTGTTTTGTTAGAAGCCATTTTCCAAGATTCTGAGTCGGCGTATAAATTTGGTCAATTAGCCTTAAATATATCGCAAAAGTTCAATGCTTTAGATATGAAGTCTTCTGTGTGTATGCCAGTAGGAGCATCGACAATTCATATTAAAGCTCATGTGAAAGAAACGCTGCCTATTTTGCAGGAGGGATATCAAAGTGGACTAGAGGGTGGCAGCTTTGAATTTATGGGTTATGCTGCCGTCCATAAATGTCAATATTCGTATATATCGGGACAAGAACTCAGTAGCCTTGAATCCGAGATGGCAGCGATCAGCGAGACCCTATCTCGCTTCAAACAAAACAATGCTTTAGCGTGGAACCAAACTTTTCATCAGGCAGTTATCAATTTACTCTACCCCTCAGAAAATCTCTGCAATCTAGAAGGTGCAGCTTATAGTGAAAAAAGTTCTTTACCTCAGCTTCAAGGGGATAATCATAGAAGTGAAATTTATTATGTTTATCTCAATAAGCTGATTCTCAGCTATCTCTTCGGGGACTATCTGCAAGCCCAAGAAAATGCTCTAAAAGCCGAACAGTATTTAGATGCGGTAGAAGGATTTTTAATAACCTTTATTTCTAATTTCTATGACTCTTTAGCGCATTTGGCGGTTTGTTCTTCTATAGCAGACTCGCAGCTAGACCCTATTCTGAATCGGGTTACAAGTAATCAAGAAAAGATGAAGCAATGGGCAACCAATGCCCCTATGAATTACCAACATAAGTGGGATTTAGTAGAAGCAGAGAGATGCCGCGTTCTAGGAAAGTCTTACGAAGCATTCGACCTTTACGACCGAGCCATAGCAGGAGCTAAAGAAAACGAATACATCCAAGAAGAAGCCTTGGCCAATGAACTTGCTGCCAAGTTCTACCTTGAATGGGGCAAAGAAAAATTTGCCGCACTTTATTTACAAGAAGCTTACTATTGCTATGCTCAATGGGGCGCAAAAGCTAAAAACAACGATCTTGAGCAAGGCTATCCCGAATTGTTGAAACCTCTCCTGCAACAAAATATCCAGTCCTTATCTTCAAATATAAGCATTTCTCAAATCACCAGTAATTCTCATCATCAAACTGCAACTGTTGCCAATATTTCTTCGATTCTTGACTTTTCTTCTCTCTTAAAAGCCTCTCAAACCTTATCGGGAGAAATTGAACTAGATCGCCTGCTCTCCACTATTATCAAGATTATTTTGGAAAATGCCGGAGCCACAAAAAGTGCATTATTATTAAGCAGTGAAACCGGATTGACAATAGAAGCGATCGCCACTCGTACTGAAGATAGCAGTCAATTAACCATAGATTCATTAAATCAATCCATTCCCCTGGAAGAAAATATTGACTTACCTGTAGGATTGATTAACTATGTCCGACGCACCACAGAAACTGTACTTTTAGATGGTAAAGCTGCCCAACAACAGTTTGCTGCCGATAACTATTTACTAAGTTTTCATCCTCAAAGTTTACTATCTATACCTTTACTAGAGCGAGGGAAATTAATCGGCATTCTCTATTTGGAAAATAGTTTAACTGCTGATGCGTTTACCAGCGAGCGCGTAGAAATTCTTGATACTCTCTGCGCTCAAGCAGCAATTTCTCTGGAAAATGCCAGACTGTATCAACAAGCACAACAAGCTCTCAAGGATTTACAAGAGGCTCAACTGCAATTAGTCCAGAATGAAAAAATGGTAACACTGGGTAATTTGGTGGCAGGAGTTGCCCACGAAATTAATAATCCTGTTGGGTTTATTGGCGGGAATATTCACGCAGCTCTTGAGCATTTGCAAGATTTACTCAATGGTTTGTCTCTGTATCAAAAATATGCCTCTATCCCCAATGAAATTATTGAAGAGATTGAAGAGCTAGATTTAGATTTTGTAGCGACAGATTTTCCCAAACTGATGGCATCAATGCAAGAAGGAGTCGAGCGTATTGCGGATATCAGTACATCTTTACGCACCTTTTCCCGCACGGATACCACTAGCAAAATTGAGTTTAATCTGCACGATGGGATAGACAGTACTTTATTAATCTTAAAATACCGCCTCAAAGCTACCGAAAACCGTCCAGCTATTGAGATTATTAAAAATTATGGCGATATTCCCCTAGTGAAATGCTATGTGGGGCAACTAAATCAGGTATTTATGAATTTGTTTGCCAATGCGATTGATGCTTTAGATGAAGGCAATACCGGAAAAACCTTTCAGGAAATAGAAAAGGAACCAAATCGAATTACTCTTGAAACAGAGTTAGATAATGATCGACAGAGTGTAATTATTAGAATTTCAGATAATGGTACAGGAATGCCAGAAGAGGTAAAAGCGAAAATCTTCCAACAAGGATTTACCACCAAAGAAGTGGGCAAAGGAACAGGTTTGGGCATGGCGATCGCTCATCAAATAGTAACAGAGAAACATGGAGGAAAGATTAGTTGTGATTCAAGAGTTGGGCAAGGTACAATTTTTACAATTATTATTCCCAGATAAAATATTGCCTTCCTTTAGAGAGCATTGACTTAATCAACGAATAACGATACAATACGTATTTAAGCATACTATTTAGACTGGCTGCCAATACGCATACATGAAATCCATTAAAACAAAGCTCAAACTTAATAATAAACAGAAAACGCTATGCGCTCAACACGCGGGCTACTCTCGATGGTGCTATGTGCGACTCGTTGGCTAGTAAAGACTGCCAAAAAGCAGATGTAACAAGCCTTCTAGGTCATACATGAAAAGGCAGGCATTACTATAATTCTTTTAGTTATCCTCAACTATCAAATGCAAATCTTGCCAAAAATGCTAAGGGTCGTTTTTGTCTAAATCTGCCAAAGATAGGTTTAGTCCCTTTTGTATACAATCGCCCAATACCAGAAGGATTCAAGGTTAAGACAGGAACAGTAATTCGTGAAGTTGATGGATACTATATCAGCTTAACTATAGAAGATAAGACTGTACCTGTAGAGGTCGTAGAAATTCAACCCACCTTAGAAAACTCCAAAGGTATCGATCTAGGATTGTTGCACTATGCTGTTACATCTGATGGAGAATTTATAGAAGTTCCTAAATTTTTCAGGCTCTGTGAGCATCGCTTGTCTAAACTACAGGTGAGATTGGCTAAAAAACAGAAACATTCAAAATCTTGGAAAATTCTCAAAGGTAAAATAGCAAAACTGCACCAACTTATAGCTAGACAACGACTGGACTGGCAATTCAAACTGGCTTACCATCTGTTTTCAGATATTAGTGTGATTTTCGCGCGAAGATTTGCAGCTGTCAAATTTACTTCGACGTTGCAAAGCGAAATTAGGTGACAATGGTCAGTTCTTACCAAACGGCCAATCTGCAAAGTCAGGGCTGAATAAGTCTTTACAAGATGCAGCTTTTGGTCAATTCATCCAAGTTTTAGAGTATGTGGCTTGGAAACTGGGTAAACGAGTTATCAAAGTAGACCCAAAAGGTACGTCTCAATATTGTTGGGAGTGCTTGAGAAAAGTTTCTAAAAGCTTATCTGAGCGCTGGCATTCTTGTAGTAATTGTGGTCAAGAATTAGACCGTGATTATAACTCAGCACTCCTAATACAAAAAATAGGATTGCTATCAACACAGAAGGAGGGCATCACTTCTGTTAAAACTGCGGTCAGGGCTTCCCTGACTGAAGAATCCCGCGCTCTCCCGTAGGGGAGCGTCGGGAGTATGTCAAGTTTTAGTCTTTAAATAAAATAATTATTGCTTAAACAATCTGATTTTCCAAGGTTGATGGGGAGAGGCAACAAACCCACCCCATCTCTGGTATTGCTCAGAAAAGCTATTTAGTGCGATCGCATCAAAAAAAATTAGGTTTATAAAAACTGATGCTTAGTTTCTAGAAACCGTTACGACCCCAAACTACCATTGAAATAGAGAAGCCGAACACAACTAAAAGTGAAACCCAGCCTAATGATAAAATATCCATAACCGCATTTAGAAAAAGGTAAACATTTACTGCTTCATAAACCTGATACAAAGCGTCACATAAAGTGACAATTTGATAGCGTAGCTCCTCTGCTAGGAGGCTGTTTACTTCCTGCTTCTACTGAGACCGTCGGCGGTTACTCATCCACAGGCATTGACGGTCAAGCCAACCGCATCTCTACACTCTATACTTACATTTAAGTCTTTGTCAATTAACATAACTAAAAAAGTCCTCAAACCCTTACTAAACCCTTCCTAGTAGGGAACGGGATTTCTTCTGAGGTCTATGTCTATATAGATAGACTGCCAGAAATGTTTCAGCTGCGATTAGTGCAGAAGATACAAAGCGTCACCATCGTTACTACTTGCCTGTGATAACTAGCGTATTATATTGCGCTCCGTATCGCAAATTGTTAACTAAGTCGAAACTCTATACCTATATTTAAGTCTTTGTCAATCAACATAACTAAAAAAGTCTTCAAACCCTGACTGTGTCGTTCCTAGTAGGGAGCGGGATTTCTGGAGAGGTACTATGTCTATAGAAGCCATTTGGTATCTATTAGACATCTCCAGAAAAGAGGCAGTAGGCAGCTTTACTGTAGGCAGTAGGCAGTAGGGAACCCACCCCTAACCCCGACCGTGGAGGGGAAATAATTGATAATTTATGTGTGATAATTGATTTTATTTTTGATTTTTACGCCTATGTCTATTTAAGAAGTTACAAGTTCAATACCCACCTGGGCTTTATGATTCTGGCAGTCATTTTTCATGATTTTTTGGTCTCTTGAACCCTTATAGTTGTTAGGCTCCTGAAAATGGCTTTCCTAAAGCTTTTCTATTTCAATAAAAGATACGCTTAGGGGTTCTATAATAGTATAGACTGCCAGAAATGTTTCAGCCGCGATTAGTGCAGAAGATACAAAGCGTCTACCCTGGTTACTACTTGCCTGTGAGAACTAGGGTATTATATCGCGCTCCGTATCGCAAATTGTTAACTAAGTCGAAACTCCAAATCTTATCATATTTGATTTAGGGTATTTTGACTATCAAAAGTATCAAACAAAATAATAATATTAAGTTTATCGCAATTTGTGTATAAATTTAAATATTTTAAGCCGTCTTCAAAACAAGATAAGATTAAGTGAGACAAAAAAACTGACGGCTGATAGCTGTTTGCGCAACATTCCGTAGGAAATGCTAATCACTATATATATATGGTCAAATACTCATCAAATTTTACCTTCCCAGAAAGAATAGAATCTCTCAAAGCAGGAACTATAGCTGGTATCTCTCTATTTTTAACCTCTGGGGCGATCGCCTTCGGTAACAGCCTATTTATGGCCCAAAAGTTTGAGTTATTAGCAGATTTAGAAATAACTGCTCTAGGTTGGAATGTTTTGTTTCAGGGCGCGATCGCTTTTATTAGTGGATTTCTGTTTGGCGTGACTTATCGTTATATTATCCGTCAGGATAGCAACCCCCATCTAAAATCTGGAGCAGTTGTGGCCTTTGGCAGTGTCAGAGGTTTGGGAGAAATTGATGTGGGATTAAGTTATGGGGATACGTTTCTTGATTTATGGCCTTTAACGGTCTTGGGAATAGAAAGTGTAGTGGCTTTTGCTGTGGCTGGCCTTGTTTTGGATTGGAGTATTAATCAAAAGTGGATTAAATCTTTTCCTTCTCTACCTAATGAAGATGAATAAATATTTAGCAGTCAAAAAGAGGAGAATTTTTGGTAAATGATCGAAAAATTTTTCTCAAAATAGTTGATATTTTTTCTTTGGTGTTGGATAAAAATGAAGCAATCCGATTGCTCTTTCTCTAATCCTAAATAATATGTAATTTATGGGCAGATATTCACATTTTTTAGACGGATTGCTACGATCAATTTAGATATTTACTCTAAGTTAAATTAATCAACTATAATCACGCAACATTTTTTTGATTTCCATATTATGTAACTCTTCTTGACCAATCATGGTGCGAGCATATTCTTCTAAATAGATACTTGCGTTTTCTACAGTTCCCAAGAAGCTTTTATATAGTTCTAAAGCTTTAGCTTCATGGTTAAGACTTTCTCTTAAAAGATCGGGTACTGAATGTTGATTTGTTTCTTCAATTGGAGCTACTCTTAATGTGGGATGACCTTCTAAGCCTGTTAATATCTCTCCTGCTTGTTGAGCATGAAGTAAGGATTCATTTGCTTGGGCTTGAAAAAATTGTACAATTGGTATGCGATTAGGTCCTGTCACCATTAGGGAGTAGTGAGTATAGCGCACGACACCTGCTAGTTCAAATTCCATAATAGAGTTTAATAACTCTACTGCTTTTTCTGTATTAAGTTCTATCATTTTAGCGTCTCAAGTCTTAGTTTTTTCAGCTTAATTGTCACTTCTGAATTATATACATTTAATCTATAAAATAGATTATTTTAACTTTTATTTAAGGATGAAAGATATTAATTTTATCTATAGATAATTTCAATACAAAAGTTTTTTAACCCCTACTACTAAGTTATTACTAATTAAATAGGTAATATATTAGTAGGGGTAAATAGTACAATTAAAAAAAAACTTTTTTAAAATTAATTGTTTTCTGGTTGTGGGGTAGGTTTTGCAACAGTTATATCATTCTTCACAAAGTCTAATTGTTGAGGACTGATGACTTGTTTGACCGCCAGTTCATTAATATCTTTGTAAGGACGATTTTCCTTGATTTTTTCTGGTAGATCGGGTACGTTTAACTTGATTGCTAATTTTTTTAAGTCTGAGTCTGAAGCATCATTTATGTCTATTTTGCCCATGTTTTCAGGAGCAGTAGATACTGGTGAATTTAAACTATTAGGACTAGGGTTAGGATCTACATTTGGAGTAGTTGTATTTGCACAGGAGCTCATAGCAATTAAGCTAGCAATGATTCCAGATAAGGATAGAAAACGAAAGTGATTCATCATATTAGTTAAGTAAGTTTTTGGGTTAATGCTAAGACAGTTAAATATTGTAATGGCTCTCAAAAATATTGACAATTTTTTACATATTAGTTTTTTTTATTTTATCTTTATTAAAGTCATAATTCTATCATCTTATTTCTGATAGTAATAGTTATTAACTCAAAATTTAAAAGCAATTTTAAATCTTTAAAAGATAAATAATGACAGAGGTGGCTAAAAGTGAATAATGAATGGGTGCGCTATTTAAAAGTCAAACCTACATTCCGCACGACAAAACGTAGTATAAAAAATTAGGAGTCAGAATCGGTGAATTTCCTAGGTCATGCTCCGCAAACAGAATTTAGGAGAAAATAATAACGCACAAATTGAGTATTTATGCTTAAAAGTTTACTGAGAATTTAACTTTTGAGAAGTAATTTATAAAGTATAAATATTTACCAATAATAGAAATTGTATACTACTTTTAATATTACAAATTGAATGCGGAATGTGGGTCAAAAGTCAAAAGTTAGAAAAAAAAATCATAGTGGTCAATAGGAGTCAACTATTTAGTAAGTATTTATGCTGAATATTTGAATAAGAATTTGACTCTTGATTGAAGTAAATGAAGATAATTTATATAGTATAAATACTTAGGCAAGCTACGGATTTTATACTAATTTTTCATGTTACAAGCGGAATGTGGGATCGGGGATTACTTCTGACTTGCACGTAGCGCTATAATGCCCTCCCCAGGGATTGTTAATTTTTGTAAAAAAGTTTTTACTAAATAACAGAGATGTGTAATAAAAAGAAGGCCAAAAAAGTAAGCAATATAGATTTTGAGAGAAATGGTCACTCATGTCCATAATTTCCTGTAAATCAAAATGCCATGGCTAAAATTTTCTTACTTTCAACATCCTAGCTGTACAACTGTAAAAGTAATGAAGATGAGAAAACAGCTATTAATATGGTCAACATTGGCCTTTGTTATCCCTAGTGTTCTACTGAGTAGTTGTCAAACCCAAACAACTGAAACTGAAACTGAGACCGAGCAAACTCAAACAACTGATAATACTCCAGGCACTCTCCAACTTCGTGCCAATGGAGAAGACTTTGTCAGGGAAGGTTTCGTTACTAAAGATGGTTGGAAAGTGACATTTGACCAACTCTATGCGAATTTAGTCGAAGTCACTGCTTACCAAACAGACCCACCCTATAATGCTGAAACGGGAGGAAAACCAGAGGCAAAAGAAAAAGTCATTCTTGCTCAAACTCAAACAGTAGACTTGGCAGAGGGGGATGAAACTGCGGAAGCTATTTTGGTAAGCGAGGTATCTGCACCTCCAGGTCGCTACAATGCCCTCTCTTGGAAAATGCTCAAAGCAGCTTCTGGCCCAGCTCAAGGTTACTCTTTATTAATGAATGGTACAGCAACTAAAGATGGTCAGACTATACCTTTCACCCTAAAAGTTGACCAGGAGCTAGAATTTACCTGTGGAGATTTTATTGGAGATGAGCGCAAAGGTATTCTCCAGGGTGGAGATACTGCAGAATTGGAAGCAACATTCCATTTTGATCATCTTTTTGGTGATGGTGGTGTGGCCTCAGATGACGAAATTAATACAGGAGCATTAGGTTTTGTACCTCTAGCAGCGATCGCTGAAGGAGGAAAAGTTGAAGCAGATATGGGTACATTGAAAAGCAAACTTTCCCCTGCTGACTACCAAAAATTAATGGCAATTTTACCCAGTTTGGGTCATGTAGGTGAAGGCCATTGCCATGAATCGGAATTAAATCAAAATTAAGAAGTCAAAGATAATTTTTATCTGGTAATTTATTGGACTTTTAGCTTTGTCAGAAGTCTATTGAAAAAGGTAGAAGGCAGAAGGGAAAATTGCATCGAGATTCAAATCTCAAAAAATTTTAAGCTCCCTCATTAACAGTGGGGGGTTTTATACCCCACAGAAAAGATAAATCAAATTGGGTAATTTTAGTAATTAGGGAATTTCTATAAAATAAATCTCATTTCATTGTAAATAATGGCAAAATTGCTAAGGCCAAAGTTATACAGAGGTAAGATATGAAATGGCAATTTGTTATTCCTTTAATATTTTTATCTTCAGTAAATTTACAGGGAAAAGCCATAGCTCATGGAGTGAAAATTCAACATCAAATTACTCAGGCAATTGAGATTAATGCTACTTACGATACTGGTACTCCTTTACCTAATGCTTCGGTCACAGTTTATGCTCCTATCGATCCAAGTAAAATTTGGTTAAAAGGTACAACTGATGAGCAAGGAAATTTTATTTTTTCCCCCGATCCTTCTCAGTCTGGAACTTGGGAAGTCAAGGTGCGTCAAGCTGGTCATGGTGGGCTGGTTAGTATTCCTTTTCAAGTAGAAAAATATAACAATTATCATAATCATAATGTTAGTAATGATAATCAGTATTTAGCCCATACTTCTAACGATTATAACCCTCTACAAAAAGGATTAATGATCGGTTGTACTATGTGGGGTTTTGTGGGAACTGCTTTATTTTTTTGGCGATTTAAAACTCAAGATAGACCACAAGAAGAACATTAGAATAATGTGGTAATCTTCTTTCAATATTGTAAGTATTTCCTGTGGAATGCTGTGCAAACTGCTTTTGACAATAAAAACTTACTAAAGTTAGCTTGTTACCTTTTTCTTTCGGTGCAAAATTCTACGCAAACGTAATTCTGAATTATCCTTCTAGGATAATAAATTAATAGCTGATAGCTGACTGCTGTTTGCGTAGCATTCCGGAGGAAATGCTTACTCAATATTTCACCTTTGTCGGGATAATTTTAACTCTTCAATAATGCACATTTCAGAAGGCATTTTGCCTGCGCAACTCTGTATTAGTGGCTATGGGCTTACTTCTTTAATTACCTGGTATTCTCTACGCCAAATTAATCGTTTACCAAATCCTCAAGCTAGCATTCCTAAAGCTTCTTTATTAACAGCAGCTTTTTTTGTGGCTTCTAGTATTCATATTCCTGTTCCACCAGCTAGCGTTCATTTAGTATTAAATGGTTTGTTAGGAACTGTGTTGGGTTATTATGCTTTTCCATCTATACTAGTTGGTCTCTTTTTTCAAGCAATAATGTTTGGGCATGGTGGTTTAACTACTTTAGGAATTAATGCTTTAATTATGGGAATACCTGCCCTTTTGGCTTATCAAATATTTCAGCTACGTCATGTTTTAGGAAATGGAATTAAGGAAAATTTATCTATGAGTATTTTTGGATTTATTGCTGGAGCTAGTGCTATTGGAGTTTCTAGTTTAATATTTTTTACGATAATTATTACAAATGTACCTTCTGGGTTTGACAGCTCTTTAGAGCAGAGAGTAATTTATGGATTAATGATTTCTCATATTCCTTTGATGGGAATAGAAGGTATTTTGACTGCAATGATTATCAGTTTTTTGCGTCGAGTTATGCCAGAGCTTTTACCTTCTTAGAACTGTTGTCATAAATCTATAATAAAGTTATGGAGTAGGGGAATAGGGAAGATTAAATATTGAAGTAATTGGGGTTTGCTGAATAGAGTATGTATTAATGGTAGGGGTAGGAGTAAGGAGTCAGAAGTCAGGAATTAGGGGAATTATAGAGGAGGTAGTCGGAGAAATTGTCCCAAGATTATTCTGCCATAATCATCCCAAAAAACTAGCTTTATGCAGCTCTTTTCACTAAAAAAATGACACTTTTTTAGACAAAAAAATGCTACAACCAATATCAGTTAATGCTTTGATATTTAATCAGCAATTCCTAATTATAGAATTATCAATATATATTATATAACCGGATTCTATATAAAACCCTTATCAAGGAATATTGTGATGAAAAATAGGGAGAAAATTGCATAGGTTATCCTTCAGATCAATTTTGACTAACCAAATATTTATTCAAAATTTTCACTACAAATTTTTCCTTTTTTCACCCCTAGTGACTACTAGAAACAACCGTGGGTATTTGCAGCAAACATTGATCGTGTTTGGTATAACTGAGGAAAACTTTTAACTTTTAAAAAATCACCAATAATTAATATTTAAAGCCTCTTATTCAAAATATAAATAAATAACAATTATGCTAATCATCTCCTTAAAACGGATAGGAGAGAATTAATATAGAAGTTTCCGAAGCTATGAGATACAGTTATTTTTATTCTTTTCTGTTCCCTGTTCCCAGCTCCGGTGTTCCCTCAAACCTAAAATTTTGTACCTCATAACAACGGAAAACGCTGTAAATTGATTGTGGAAAATTTACTACCTAATATTTACTATAGTAATATACATCTCCAAAAATCAAAAATAAAATCAATTCTTATCCATAAATTATCAATTATTCTTCCCTGTTCCCTGTTCCCTGTTCCCTGTTCCCTCTTTTCTGGAGATGTCTAATGAAGTTCGCCCTAGATGAATATGCCAATTTAAACTCTCCAATACATCAGTGGGATGTGAGATATAAATTTATTGCGTTAATGGCATTAATGTTTGCTTTTGCTACTGTTAATACTTGGTATTTAATTCCATTAATGCTTTTAGTAACTATGATGCTTTATGGAGTTTCCAAATTACCTTTATCATTTTTAGTTAGTCGATTACGTTATCCAGGATTTTTTTTATTAGGAGTAATCGTATTATTACCTTTTTTATCTGGTCAAACAATTATTTGGCAATACGGATTTTTGACAATTCGTCAAGAAGGATGCCTGGCAGTTATATTAATTGTTAGTCGTTTTTTTGCCATTATGACTACTTGTTTAATTTTATTCGGCACAAGTTCGTTTTTAACAACAATCAAAGGAATGAGACAGTTAGGAATTTCCCCCATTCTTACCGATATACTGTTGTTATCTTATCGTTATGTTTTTGAAATATCTAATCAACTTAGTCTGATGCTGAAAGCTACTAGATTAAGAGGTTTTCAAGCCAGCAAAATTAGTTGGAGAAATTTATCAGTTTATGCTGCTCTTGCAGGTAGTCTTTTAGTGCGAAGTTATCAACAAGCAGAACGAGTTTATCAGGCAATGTTGTTGCGCGGTTATGGCAATGTGTTACATAATAAAAATAATAGAATAGATTCTAGTTCTAGAAATAATCTTAAATCTAGTTATGACTCAATATATCTATTCTTATCTCTGATAATTGCTGCTAGTTTTGTTATGGCAGAAATATATTTTTTTACTGTTAATAATTAGTCATAGATCAAATGCAAGACGATTACCCACCAGCTGGAGTCTATGTTAAGGATTTATTATTTGAATATCCACAAAATGAACCTATTTTACGGAGTATTTCATTAACAATTAAGCCTGGAGAAAGAGTCGCTTTGTTAGGACCTACAGGTACAGGAAAAAGCACTTTTATGGAAACTTTGGTAGGCTTAAAAAAACCTGTATCTGGTGAAATCTGGATTCAAGGAATTCTCCTAGAAGAAAAAACTTTATCTCAAGTACGTCGTCAAATAGGTTTTTGTTTCCAGAATCCTGATGACCAACTGTTTATGCCTACAATTTTAGAGGATATAACTTTTGGTCCGCTTAATTATGGTTTATCTCCAGAAAATGCTACAGAAACTGCTCATAACTTGTTAGTAAAATTTGGTTTAGAAAAGTATGCAGATCGATCTGTTTATGAACTTTCAGGAGGTCAAAAAAAATTGGCTGCTTTAGCCGCTGTTTTAGCATTAAAACCAGAAATTTTAATATTAGATGAACCCACTAATGGTCTAGATCCTTTATGGCGAAAAAATTTAGCTAAAATTATCTTAAAATTACCAGTTAAAATTATATTAATTGCTTCCCATGATTTAAACTGGGTTGCTAAAATAACTCAACGTGCTTTGATTTTGCAATCTGGTCAAATTCAAGTAGATACTTCTACTCAAAATATTATTCAAGATAGTTCAACTCTTGAATACTACGGTTTACCCATTGATTATTAAGAAGGTCTTATATAATTAATAATTAATAATTAATAATTAGGATTTGCGCTCAAAAGTCTTTTAGTAGGGTTAGGAGAAAGGAGAAATGGGAACGAGCGAGGAGGAATGAAAACTGCTATAAAAGAAAGAGGGCATATTTTGGTTTATTTCCTACTCCCCTACTCCTCTACTCCCCATCTCTTTCCTAACTTTTAACGATGAAATTTGTGTATTGTTTCCTGATAAAGAACCATGGCAAAATCTTTAATAATTTCCTCATTTTGAAAATAATTTCCGTATTTTTTCTTTGCTGTCTCTATGCAAAGTTTCATAATCTCAGATGATTCCTCAATATAGTCAGTGATCGCCTGTTTTTGCTCTTGTTTTGTATGATGATGTCTAAAGTCTGGGTGTATATGATGTCTGACATCTGAGTGTAAGGGGAATGTAGTTTCTGCAGTTATTTTAATATCTTTTCCTACTGGATGAACTATTTTTTTCCCCCTTCTTTTTTGAACTTCTTCAGCAAAACCAGACGCAATTATACCTGCTGGTAGACCAAAAATTCCTATACCTAAAAATGCTACAGCAGCACTTAATAATTTGCCTACATTAGTCGTAGGATAAACATCTCCATAACCCACAGTTGTTAAAGTTACTACTCCCCACCACATAGTTTCTAAAATACTAGAAAATTTTTCTGGTTGTGCTTCATGTTCTGCAAAAAACATGAGACTTGAAACAAAGACCAACACAAAAATTACTACCAGTAATGTAGCTATTAATTCCTCTTTTTTGAGAACTATAACTTTAATAATAGTCCGCAGTGACTCAGAATATCTACTAATTTTGAATAAGCGAAATAAACGCAGTAATAACGTAAATTTTATAAATTCTAAACCGGGAAATAATACTTGCAAATAAAACGGCAAAATAGCTATAAGATCTATTACAGATAAGGGGGTAATTATATATTTTAGTCTACCACTAATGGGATGACGATATTTAGGATTAATTGTACATACCCATATTCTGAGAAAATATTCTAAAGTAAACAATCCTGTTATCATTATTTCGACTAATTTTAAATCTTGAGAATAAACATCTGAAAAGCTGGGAGAAGTTTCTAAAATAAACGCACCGACACTAATACTTGTTAGAATAGTAATCAGCAAATCATCTAGCAAACTTAAAAGATTTTTATGGTCTGAATATTCAAAAATATAGTAAATTTGCTCTTTCAAAGATTTACGTTTTTTCTCTATTTTCATAGCAATTCATTTAAGTAGACGACACAATTCTTTTGAGTTAGGGAGTAGGAAGTAGGCAGTAGGCAGTAGGAGAATATTTTGGCCACTGTAGTCTATCTATTTGAAAACCGCTATAAGAAGGGAATATGGAATAGTGGTACTACCTAGTATCGGCGAACCACGTTAGCTCCTTTGTAAGAGGTTATAAAGTACCAGTGCATCAAGAGAACAAGCAGGGAATAAGAAAATTATGATAGATATAGCAGTACGTTCTTTGGGGTTTGACAATAAATTTGAGTGAAAAGGGAGTAGGGAGTGGGGAATAGGAAATAGATGAAATTTATGTAGTGCTATAAATTCTGTAGCGCTGTGAGTTAAGCATAGGGGTTTAGAGATTTTCTTTAGTACGGATTTTTTTTGGTGCTGCGTAAAAAAAAAAATAGGGTTTATAATAATCTAATTTTATTCTAGCAATAAATATTTCCATATTCCTATACAAAAATGTATTTACTAATAATTTCAAATATAGCGTTTTTATCTGGGATATGGAGACTAAGTTCTATGAAAAAGGTATGTAGGGATTGAAGAAGGCAGAAGGCAGAAGGGAAAATTACTTATGGATTCTTACCCCAAACAATTTTGAACACTGTGTAGACAGTGAGGTATTAAACCCATAAGAGAAATGATAATAAAGGAAGGAAAACAGCATTAAATAGTAGCAAACACAAGGATATAAGGTACTCAAACAGTATTCTTTTTTTCTTATAAAAAACCTCAATCTAGATTTATATATCAAAAAAAAATACTATATTAGATTGAAAATTGTTTCTTTTAATACTTACTCATTGATGGCAATAAGTTAAAATATAAAGGTATGCTTTTCCTGACAATTGCTAAGAACCGAAGTGGTCATTTCAGTTATCAGTTAGCCTCCTAACGGAGGAGCTTTGCTAACAGTACCTCTGCAATAAAGAGTCTTGACATAAGGAATATGCTATTTTCTCTTGGTCTATTTAGAGATGGCGAGATTTTAGACCACAATTTTTCAGTAAAAGTTAAGTTATCTCTATGTTTTTCAAGATAGAAAAAATCAGACTGATAGATGAGGTGAAAATTTCTATAGTCAGACATTAAAAAATTTCTCTAAGTAGGTAGTAGGTTGATATAAATTAACCTAAAATAATAATTTTTATTGATTTACAAAAAACCAATATTTATCAAGTTAGCCATTTTTCAGATCACCAAAATTATTTAGTATTTCCATGAAGATTAGCAAAAAAATTTTGATGTTAAGCGACTAACTTAATTTTTATAACTGTAAGCATTTCCTGCGGAATGCTGCGCAAACAGCTATTAGCTGTCAGCTAGCCTCCTAGGTCGGAACTGCGGACTTCAGCAACAAGATTCTCTCATATAGGACAGTGTTTAAATTAACAACTGACTTTGAGAGCAAAGGAAGCAACTTTTGTAGTATAGCAGAAGAAAGAAGGAAGAAGAAAGAAGGAAGAAGGAAAAGTCTTACGTTGTCTGAGTTTTAAACTTTTGAACTGTCAAACACCTTTCCTTCGACTGCTATAAGACAATTAATCAAGCTTTATATCCTAAACTAAAAGTAATAGCTGACTGCTGAATGCTTACTTATAACTTAAGTTTAGTAGTAGTACAAAAAAATCTTTATACAACTACCTCTGTAAACACTTAGATAGAGAAGTTAATATCGTATTCAAAAGAAAAGGTGCGGACAGATTAAAAGCTTAAAACTCAGACAACGAAATTTTTCCTTCTTTATTCTTCTATACACAATTAATTTTTCTGAAGTACCTATACTAAACTTTTTCAAGACTGAGGCATAACCACCACATATAGTTAGGGTTTGCGCTCATAAAGTCTTTTTGTTAGGGTAGGGAGTAGGCAGTAGTTAAGAGTTAGGATTTAGAGGAGTTGTAGAAGAGGTAGTTATTCATCATTGCCCCTGAGTTTTTCTCTCATCATTACCCCAAAATTATCACTTTTTTCCCTTCATCAATCGAAAAGCTGCTACTTTTTCAGTACCTAAAATACTTCAAACCAATATCAGTCAATGCTTTGATATTTAATCAGCAAGCCCTAGTTAACGGCCGTTAATCTCCTAAAAATGGTGTATAATTAACCCTTTTGTTTAAGTCCTGTTTTCTTTTTGTAGCTTAAAAAATATAGATAAAGTATTTCCTATTTTCTGTAACTTAACTATTTCTTTAACCGAAAAAAATCTTTTCTTAACCTCCTGGAAATATTGATTTAATGTTCACCCAATAAAATGTGCTGGGAATTAGTAAAAATTTCCAATTGATTTATAGATCGAAGCTTAAAAAGTCAAATAGACATTTTAGCTTGTTCAAAAATTTGGATTTAGATTGATTCCTAAAAATCAACTACAAGGCATATTATTTGAACTTTATTTTTATGCCTTAGATGAAACTTTTTTTTTACCAAGTTTCCAAATAGAAAATCAATCTAAAACATCAATTTTAAGGTGAGAGGAGAATCAAATGGCAGAATTAAAAGGCTTTGCTGTATTACCAGCAGATACATTTGCAGACGGTCCCCCATCAGGAAACTTCATTAATACAAATAATCGAGAAACACCATTTGATAGTCAACCAGTCCAAGGTTTTAGTGGCGTTCAATTTGCTCCCGGTAGCGAAGATGGCAGCAGTTATTGGTTTCTCTCTGACAATGGTTTCGGTTCTCAAGGAAATAGTGCAGATTATTTACTCAGACTATATCAAGTTGACCCCGACTTTGCTGGAGCAGAAGATGGCGATGCTAGCGTTGACGTTCAAGCATTTGTCCAACTTGCCGATCCTGATAATCTTATACCCTTTGATATTGTTAATGAAGATACAAGCGATCGCCTCTTAACCGGAGCAGACTTTGATATAGAGTCTTTTGTTATCGATAATAATGGAGATATTTGGATTGGAGAGGAATTTGGGCCTTATATCTTACACTTCGATAGTACTGGAACTTTACTAGAAGCTCCTATCGCTACACCCAACCCAGAATTCCAGTTCGATACCCTCAACGGTCAAGTTCCTCTGGTTATAGGACACCGGGGTGCAAGTGGCGAACGTCCAGAACATACCCTAGAAGCTTACGAACTAGCGATCGCTCAAGGTGCAGAATTTATCGAACCAGACCTCGTACCCACCAGTGACGGTGTATTAATAGCTCGCCATGAAAATGCCCTAGCAACAGTTGAACTTGACGATGATGGTAACATTGTTCTTGATGCTAATGGCAACCCAATTGTTGAGTCAGAAACAACAAACGTTGCTGACTTGCCTCAATTTGCCGACCGCCTCACTGTTAAAGAAATTGATGGCGACCTCATTGGTGGTTGGTTTTCTGAAGACTTTACCTGGGAAGAAATTCGTGATAACTTGTTAGCTCGCGAACGCATTCCCGGCACTCGTCCAGACAACACAGCATTTAACGACCAATTCCAAATTCCCAGACTCGAACAAATTATTGACTTAGTTAACGAAGTCGAAGCGGAGACTGGAGAAGAAATTGGTATATATCCAGAAACCAAACATCCTACCTTTTTTGCCGAAGAAGGAACTTTACTTGATGGCACTACCCCCATCGATATCAATACTTCTCAAATCTTAGCTGAGACTCTAGTTGCCGAAAACTTCACAGATCCTGACCGTATTTTTATTCAGTCCTTTGAATTTGCCAACTTAATCGAACTACAAGAATTACTTGACAATGCAGTTGTGGGTGATATTCCCTTAGTTCAACTGTACGGCAATACCACTGCTGGAGCTAACCCCAATAGCAGTTTCTCCTTTCCCTACGATATCCGCTTTAATGTAGCTGAAGGTAACGACTTAACAGCTATCTACGGTCAAGAATTCTTAGATGCACTAGATGAACCTCTCTCTGAAGATACAGTTTATGCAGACCTTGACAGTCCAGAGCTTTTAGAAGTTCTTGGTGACTTATACGCGGAAGGTGCAGGACCTTGGAAAAATAACATTCTGTTGCGTGACTCCATCGATCCTCCAGTTGATGGTAATGAAGATGGCGTAGCAGAAATCAGGTCTCAGTTGACAGGAGAAATTACTTCCTTTATTGAAGATGCTCACGATGCAGGTTTACAGGTTCACCCCTACACCTTACGCAACGAAGAAAATTTCCTAACACTCAACCCTGATGGCACTCCTCAAACTCCTGAAGATGAGTTCCGGCAATTAATACAAATAGGTGCAGATGGTTTCTTCACTGATTTCCCAGGAACAGGTCGAATTGTAGTTGACCAAATAACATCTGATGAAGTTCGCTCTCCCCAAAACCCAGATATTCAGTTTGACTCTCTGAGTGGGGAAGCGCCTTTAGTCATTGGACACCGGGGTGCCAGTGGTGAACGTCCAGAACATACCCTAGAAGCTTACGAACTAGCGATCGCTCAAGGTGCAGAATTTATCGAACCAGACCTCGTACCCACCAGTGACGGTGTATTAATAGCTCGCCATGAAAATGCCCTAGCAACAGTTGAACTTGACGATGATGGTAACATTGTTCTTGATGCTAATGGCAACCCAATTGTTGAGTCAGAAACAACAAACGTTGCTGACTTGCCTCAATTTGCCGACCGCCTCACTGTTAAAGAAATTGATGGCGACCTCATTGGTGGTTGGTTTTCTGAAGACTTTACCTGGGAAGAAATTCGTGATAACTTGTTAGCTCGCGAACGCATTCCCGGCACTCGTCCAGACAACACAGCATTTAACGACCAATTCCAAATTCCCAGACTCGAACAAATTATTGACTTAGTTAACGAAGTCGAAGCTGAGACTGGAGAAGAAATTGGTATATATCCAGAAACCAAACATCCTACCTTTTTCGACAAAGAAGGAACTTTCCTGGATGGCACTACCCCCATCGATATCAATACTTCTCAAATCTTAGCTGATACTCTAGTTGCCGAAGACTTCACTGACCCTGACCGCATCTTTATCCAGTCATTTGAAATTGAAAACCTGCTGGAATTGCAAAATGAAATCTTACCAGCAGCAGAAATAGACATTCCCTTAGTACAACTTACGGGTGATTTTGAGGGAACATTTGTTGATGATGGTGCGTTTTCTGTTCCCTACGACGTTGTCTACAACTTCACTCCTGGTAACGCCAACGCTGAACCAGATACCTACGATAACTTCCCAATTGAATTTGACATTGAAACTAACTACGGAGACTTAGCAAATGCTGAAGTTATTAGTTTCATTGGAGAAACTTATGCCGAAGGTTTAGGACCGTGGAAAAATAGCTTCTTGTTACGAGAAAATATAGATCCACCAGTTGATGGGGACGGTGATGGTAACGCACAAATTAGGACTCAATTAACTGGGGAAGTATTACCTCTGATAGACTGGGCACACGATGCAGGAATACAGGTTCACCCATACACCTTACGCAACGAAGAAAACTTCCTAACTCTTAATCCTGATGGTACTCCTCAAACTCCTGAAGATGAGGTCCGACAGTTAATTGATTTAGGTGTAGATGGTTTCTTTACTGACTTCCCTGAAACTGGTCGTATCGTAGTCGATCAAGAAACTGAACTACCTAACTTACCTCGTACTCGTGGTTATGAGGGGATGGCGTTCAGTCCCGATCGCGAAACTTTCTATCCTTTATTAGAGGGTGCAGTTGCAGGCGATCCAGAAAATGCTCTGCGGATATATGAATTCGATCCTGCCTCTAGCTCTTTTGAAGGTCTAGTCGGTTTCTACCCCACAGATGTTGCTGGTCATGCCATTGGTGATTTTACTCCCATCAATGAAACTGAATTTTTAGTTATTGAAAGGGATGGAGGTCAAGGAGATACAGCTCAATTCAAGAAAATCTTTAAAATTGATATTTCTGAAGTTGATGATGAAGGTTTTGTTGCGAAAGAAGAAGTTGTAGACTTACTAGATATTGACGA
>NZ_CEZPJD010000001.1:9761-18604 GCF_983059655.1 Okeania sp. | reverse complement strand
ACTGTTGATGAAAATGGAGCAGAATACTCTTTAACTTTTAACTTGAATGTACCTGCTCCAGAAGGTGGTTTACGAGTAATTTGGTCAGAAACAGATTCTGATGATGCTTTTGGTGATATAGATTTTCCTCCTGAGTTAACCAATGCTTCTAACCTAGAAGAACTCGACCCAGTTGGTGACGAACTCGCACGTTCAGCAATTACGATCAATGAAGGAGCAACTACAGCAACCGTTACCTGGACAACTCTTTTTGATAGTGAGGAGGAAGGAGATGAAACCACAACTATTGAGTTGCAACCAGAAGATGGTTATATAGTTGATTCAGAAAATCAAGTAGCTGAAGTAGTTATTGAAGATGTATCTATTGATGACGGTGTGCAAATTGAAGGTACTGCTGAAGCAGAGCGTCTCAGTGGTGGTACTGGTGACGATACTATTGTCGGTTTGAATGGCGCGGATACCTTAGCAGGTAGTTTTGGCGACGATGAAATTATTGGTAGTCGTGGCGATGACTTCCTATACGGGCAAGATGGAAATGATACACTAGAAGGTCGTCTTGGTGTTGACTTCTTGTTTGGTGGTGATGGTGATGATATACTAAATGGTGGTCAAGGTCGCGATCGCTTCAACGGTGGTGCTGGAGATGACACGATGACTGGTGGTGCAAGTATTGACAGTTTTATCTACAACACTAATGGAGCATTTGATTCAGAGAATATTGGTGTTGACACTATTCTAGAATTTCAAGAGATCGACCTTATCCTCTTAGATAAGTCAACCTTTACTGCTCTTGACAGTGCTGCTGGAATTGGGTTCAGCGTTGATAGTGATTTCGCCATAGTCACCGACGATGATGATGTAGATGGTTCTAGTGCTTTAATTGTTTACAGTGAAGAGTCTGGTGGCCTGTTCTACAATACAGGTAATGATTCTACTCAGTTTGCTATCCTTGACGGTGCGCCTACTATTACTGAGGATAATTTCCAAATAAGGTAAGAAGGTGATATCTTTCAAGTAGTAGAGACAAATCTTTACTTTTATTAGGGAGGTTCCATAGAACTTCCCTAATTTTCAACATATATCTATTCCTCATTTATAAATAAAGAAGGAGAAATATGGAAAAAATCACCCAGCTCCTGAATTTGATTTTCTGAAAGTTTGTAATTTCCATTTAAAACTTCTAAAACAATAGATTCATTGCCCAAAATAGGAATTAAATCTTGAGGATAAAGCTGAGATTATTCTAATAAAGCTTTCAGGAGTTATGCACCACGAATAGTAGGAATTGGTTCGTGTTTTTCTTCATATTCATAGACTAACATTCCTAATATTTTTAGATAATCGCGGTCGTCTTTTGTGAGGGAACCTTTGTCTAAAATAGAATTAATCCGATTTTGAGTAGCAATTAATTCAGCTTCGTTAGTTATAGGGCGAGGGGGGAAAGTAGTAATTAATTCTATATAATAATTGTTAGGAGTTTTGAAACCAATCGTCATTTTTCCAATTTTCCTTATCGTATTCAGAGTGCGTTAGTACAGCACAAATAAAAATTATTTTGTATTCGTAATCAATATAAGTAATTAGTCGGTAATTATTTCCTCCAATGTTAAAGATAGTAAAATAGCCAACTAAGTCTGCTGAAGAAAAGATTTGCCGTAAATCATTAAAGTTTTTAAACTCTTCATCTGATACCCGGTTATACCATAGCAAAAGTCCAGGTTTAGCATTAGAATTTTTTTCCGAGTATTCTCTCAGCGTTCTCCGACTGATAATACACATTTTAGCGATCGCTTTTTATTTATGCTAATATATATGATGATATTTAGTGATAGTTGTATGGTTTGATAGTAAGGTGAGTTTCTCTAATTTGTTTTTAGAATTTAGTTAAATGTATTTGAATCCGAATTCCATAATTTCTCCCAATAAACTTACGCAATATTTATTAATTGCTTTACCCAAGGATGATAAATCTCAATATTTGGCTCAGGGAGGTTACACTTTAGATAATTGGGAACAATTAGAGAAGGATTTACGAGAACAAATCTTAACTTTAGAAGCACAACCTACCCTTAAAACAAAATATGGGCAAAAATATCAGATTATTGGTTCATTAAATTGTCCTAATGGTTTTATTTTAACTATAAAAACGATTTGGATAGTGACTGAAAAAATCACTAAATTTGTTACTTTATTTCCTGCACAGGAGAGATAAAAAATGACATTTCCTCTATTTTCTCAAGTCCAATTAACTCAAGATATTCCTGAGTTTAATCTCAAAAAAGGTAGTATTGGGGTAATTGTTGAATATTATCCTATGTCTGAAGGAGAAGATGGCTACAGTGTAGAAGGTTTAATTGCTCAAGATACAGTAGAAGTTGCTGAGTCTCAAATTGAATTAATTAATGTTGAACAAATACAAGAAAAACAAACCTTTTTAAGTCGATGATAAAAAAAATAGAAATGATATTTTTAAGCAAGAAAATACGGCTGATATGAGTGACAAGTGCAGAATTTATTTAGATGCTTGCTGTCTCAATCGTCCATTTGATGACCAAACTCAGCCCCGCATTGCTTTGGAAACTCAGGCAATTCTTACCATTCTAAATCAATGCCAGTCTGGAAAATGGAAACTCATTACTAGCGCTGCCTTAGAAACGGAAATTGCTCAAACACCCAACCTCGAAAGACTGAAAAATGTCTTGACAATACTAGCGATCGCTAAAATCAAAGTAGTAAGTAGCCAATTTATAGAAAAGCGTTCTGTAGAACTTATAAAATTAGGATTTTCTGGCTACGATGCTGCCCATATTGCTAGTGCTGAACGCAGTCGTGCCGACATATTTTTGTCCACAGATGATAGACTAATTAAAAGAGCGCAAAAAAATCAATCAGTTATTAATGTAGCAGTTGATAATCCTGTAAGTTGGTTGATGGAATATACATATAATGAGAATAATAATGATGACTAAAACTCAACAAGAAATAATCAGACAAGGATATGAAGCATTAATTAATTCTTTAGGAATTGTTGATACAATCCGATTTCTTCAATACTATAGCTCTGGACAGGGAGATTATAGCCAAGAACGGCATCAGTGGTTAGACAAAACGCCAATAGACGAAATTTTGGCCTTAATGAAACAGCAACCAGAAAATGATAATCACGAGTACAATGAAATTATTAATTAATTGCTTGATTTTACTAATACCCAAAATCCCATCAAATTTTGCGGAAAAATATACAAGGTTTATTGTTTTATTTTCTGCACAGGAGAGATAAAAAAATGAAATTTATTCTATTTTCTCAAGTTCAATTAATTCAAGATATTCCTGAGTTTAATCTTAAAAAAGGTAGTATTTCTAGTAAAAGTTAATATAAAAAATGAGGTGTCTTTTGATTAGCTAATTCTAGACTATTTTGATAAATTTTACAAGCAGATTCATCATTAATGATTCGATAGTGAATAATTTTTGTCCATTCTGGTGCAGCGTTCATTAATTGAGGAATAACTTCAATAAAAGCTTGTATTTGTTTTTGCAGGTCAAAATATTCTAAAAAATGAACTAAAGTAAACATAATTTCAGGATGTTCACAATTATCATCTAAGATAAGATGTAAGTCTTTTAAATTATCATCATTAGGATTTTTAGCAATTTTTTCTAAAGTTTCCTCAAATATATTGATTTCTTGAGGTGTTTTCATTAAACGATTTTCTTGTAATATTTTTATTAAATTCATAAGCTTATAACTCCTTTATCAAAAAATGTTAACCAAGTTGTTTTATTAAGTTTAATAAGTTTTTGCAGACCCTTTCTAATATCTGTATTATATAATCCTTGAAGAAGATAAATAGAGCGAATATCCCAAACTTCTTGCGCTAAGGTTTGTCGAGGGGAAAGAGTTAAGTCTGGACTTTTGCCATAGGATAAAGTTTGACGATGACGACCTCCTTTTCCAGGTGATAAATGTTCGACCATGATAGCAATTCCTTGATTAGTTGTGTAACCTTTAATTTTAGCTTTCATGTAAGCGTTGGATGGTATATGATGAGGCGTTAAATTATCTCCTCTACGACCAACTTTTATTAAGTCAACGATTTGGATAGTGGCTGAAAAAATCACTAAATTTGTTACTTTATTTCCTGCACAGGAGAGATAAAAAATGACATTTCCTCTATTTTCTCAAGTCCAATTAACTCAAGATATTCCTGAGTTTAATCTCAAAAAAGGTAGTATTGGGGTAATTGTTGAATATTAT
Organism: Okeania sp.; assembly: GCF_983059655.1. Classification (NCBI taxonomy): domain Bacteria; kingdom Bacillati; phylum Cyanobacteriota; class Cyanophyceae; order Oscillatoriales; family Microcoleaceae; genus Okeania; species Okeania sp. Next base: position 14,346 of record NZ_CEZPJD010000001.1, on the reverse strand, counting down.
CCTATGTCTGAAGGAGAAGATGGCTACAGTGTAGAAGGTTTAATTGCTCAAGATACCATCGCTCGCCCCCGCGCATCCCCCCCAAAGTTGGGGGGTTAGGGGGGCAAAATACTGAAATAATTACCCCTGCTAATAATTGATTTTGACTGATAGCTGAAATGACATTGACTCAGAACATTTTCTAACCGAGCGTTAACTTTATCATAGTTCTCATTTCTTAATCTAAAAGATAATAACACTCGGCAAAAGGAATAATTCTTTCTTCAGCTAACCAGGTAGAGACATTGCATACAACGTCCCTACTTTGTGGTCTACTAATATCATTCATTAACTCACCCTACTGGACCTTAAGCTCATCAAATATAACTTTTGACTTCTAACTTTTGACTTCTGACTTACTTTCCCTCGATCCCAAAAAAATGCTATATTGAAAAGTTAAGCTAGGGGTGCCTAAATATTAGTAGGCTGAGAAATACCCTTAGAACCTGAGACTGGTTAATACCAGCGGAGGGAAGCTGTTTATTTAAGGAATGAATATATGCGGACAGAATGGATTGCCAAGCGTAGTGGACACAAAAATGTCTCTCAGATGCACTATGCTCGTCAGGGAATTATTACCGAAGAAATGGACTTTGTGGCCCAACGAGAAAATCTCCCTGCTGAGTTAATCCGCGAAGAAGTAGCAAAGGGACGGATGATTATCCCTGCTAATATTAACCACACTAACCTAGAACCGATGTGTATTGGCATTGCTTCTCGGTGTAAAGTTAATGCTAATATTGGTGCCTCTCCCAACACTTCCGATATTGAGAAGGAAGTTGATAAACTGAAACTGTCTATTAAATACGGTGCAGATACCGTTATGGACTTATCTACAGGTGGCGGTAATTTGGATGAAATTAGAACTGCTATTATCAACGCTTCACCAGTTCCTATCGGTACAGTACCTATTTACCAAGCTGTAGAAAGCGTTCATGGCAGAATTGAAAATTTGACTGCTGACGACTTTCTTCATATTATCGAAAAGCACGCTCAACAAGGGGTAGATTATCAAACTATCCATGCCGGAATTTTAATCGAACATCTACCTTTAGTCAGAAGTCGTATCACTGGTATAGTTTCCCGTGGCGGTGGAATTATTGCTAAGTGGATGCTACACCACCATAAACAAAATCCTCTTTACACTCACTTTGATGACATCATTGAAATCTTCAAAAAATACGATGTTTCTTTCAGTTTAGGAGATTCTTTGCGACCTGGTTGTACTCACGATGCTTCTGATGAAGCGCAGTTAGCAGAACTAAAAACATTAGGTCAATTAACTCGCCGTGCTTGGGAACATGATGTCCAAGTTATGGTAGAAGGTCCCGGTCATGTACCGATGGATCAAATTGAATTTAATGTTAAGAAACAAATGGAAGAGTGTTCGGAAGCACCTTTCTATGTTTTGGGTCCGTTAGTAACAGATATTGCTCCTGGTTATGACCATATTACTTCTGCTATTGGGGCAGCCATGGCAGGTTGGTATGGTACTGCAATGTTATGTTATGTGACTCCGAAAGAACATTTAGGTTTGCCTGATGCTGAGGATGTGCGCAATGGGTTAATTGCTTATAAAATTGCTGCCCATGCTGCGGATATTGCTCGTCATCGTCAGGGAGCCAGAGACCGGGATGATGAACTTTCTGCTGCTCGTTATAATTTTGATTGGAACCGTCAATTTGAGTTATCTTTAGACCCAGACAGAGCAAAAGAATATCACGATGAAACTTTGCCTGCGGATATTTATAAAACTGCTGAATTTTGTTCTATGTGCGGACCAAAATTCTGTCCGATGCAGACTAAGGTTGATGCTGATGCTTTGACAGAGTTAGAGAAGTTTTTGGCTAAGGAAAAGGAAGTTGTAACTCAAAGTTAGGCGTTGCATAAATGCGCTTGGCATTTTCATAGTTTTGTGGAAGTGGAATGGGCATCTTGCCCGTTCCTGTGAGGCAATGCTAGAAGAATTGTTAGATGTTCTACAAGGTAATAATTAATTATTCATTATTCATTATTCATTATTCATTATTCATTATTAATCCAGCTCAAGAAACATTTTGAGTCTTTCTAAAACTATAGCTTCTTGTTGACTAATTTTAGGTCCTGTACCAAATATTCCTTCTCCAGAAGCATTAGCTATTTGAGTAGCTATTTCATAGAGAAATTCTTTGTATTCTTGAGCTTCTTTCGGAGTAGCTTTGAGATGAGTGATCGCTACTGCTGCTTTAATTTTTTCTTGTGCATCTTCCAGAAATTCTGGAAAATTTACTGCATTTTCTATCTCATTTATTTGAGTAGTTTTTTGTGCAATATCTACCAACAAATTTTGAATCAGTTGATTATCCTGATAATTTAACTTAGCGTGTTTAACTTCTTTGTTAAAAGTAAATACTTCTTTAACAGCCGAAAAAAGTGTAAATTCAGAGGCAATAATTATCATTGAAACTAAAGTAATTGCTTGTAACAATAACTGCCATTCTGAATTTGTATAATCTGCTTTAGTCGTCATTTTCCTGACTAATATAGCATTACAAGAATTGGTTAGGACATTTTTCAATCCTGTTTTGCTGCGTAACATTCCGCAGGACAACGCGTAGCATTTCCGCACCGGAAACCCTTTTATAGCAATGAGCGCTGATATATTTACAAATTACAGTAGGGGCCAAATAGCTAAAAGTCTTATATTGTCCGCAATTTATTCCCCTCCTGGGAGGGGTTAGGGGTGGGTTCCCTATTCCCTGTTGCCTGCGCACAGCGCTATACAGTTTGCTATTCCCTGTTCCCTGTTCCCTGTTCCCTAGTGCGTAGCGCTATATTTTTCAGATTTTCTTGTAGCTCTGATATAGTAAATATTGACTCAAACTGAAGACCTTCTTTTTGATAAAGCTCTCTACCTCCTTGCTCTCTATCTACAAGGGCAAAAACCCGATCTACTTGATAGCTTGCTTCTCGCAGTCGATTAACAGCTAGCATTGCTGAAGCTCCAGTTGTGACAACATCTTCCAAAACAACTACTCTGGCATTAGCTTCTAGTGAGGGTCCTTCAATATAAGCCATTGTGCCATGTCCTTTAGCTTGTTTTCGGATAATTAAAGCTGGTATTGGACGATTTTCATAAGCTGAGACTACACTAACAGCAGTAACTATTGGATCTGCACCTAAAGTTAAACCTGCTACACCTTGAGTATCTTCAGGTAACATGGACAAGAATAATAGTCCAGTTGCTAAAGCACCTTGGGGATGAAGAGTAACGTATTTACCATTGATGTAATAGGAGCTACGTTGTCCAGAAGACAAGACAAAATCTCCTTCGCGATAAGCTAAATTACATAACAAATCGAGTAATTCTTGTTTAATAGTGGTTAGATCGAAAGTAGCTAAGGATGAAATTTGATTGGTCATACTTTTATGGCGCTATGCGCTAGGGAATAGGGAATAGGGAATAGGGAACAGTAGACTGTCAAAAGGTTTTTGTTGGGGAAAAGCTCCGCTAACAAAATGAGAAAATGTCCTAACCTTAATGCGTAGTTATAATTAAAATAGTTCCAAGATACAGCAGATTATACTAAGCGTGAGCTATACCCCGAAGCGGGCATCTTGCCCGCACTTGCATTCATTCAATTTTTAATCTCTGTACTTCATAACTCCCGAAACTAATATATATAATTTTTTGCCTTATAGCACTACGCAAATAGGGCGCGAACATTTACAAATACTCAAAGTTAATCAGGGATAACTTCTGACTTCTGACTTCTGACTTCTGACTTGTGCGTAGCGCTATATAATCTCACTGCTATAATACGAGCAATTTCGCAGTAATAACCTACAATAAATAATAAACTATGGCCATGAATTGGAAAAGCCTTAGTGGCATAATGATTTTTTCAGCGATCGCGACTCTAACATCTGTCCAAATTGCTGAAGCGGGAGACCCTAAATCTCCTGTTCGTACATATCAACCTTTTGCAGAAGAGTTTAACGAAGCAAGTCAAAGATATTCTGGTAACTTTTTTGACAAAACAGAGTTGTTGAACCAAATAGGTCGTTATTTCGGTATTGTAAGGTTTCCCGATGAAGCTATTTCTGACGACTTACGCCTAATTAATCAGCTTTATATAGAGGAACAAAGGCGACAGTTTTCTAGTACACCAGTTATTAGAACTCCTGATTTAGTTAATCCCTATAATTCATCAATAATGACAGCTCCTCCTTCTGATTCAATTCCTACTTTTGGTGGTAATTAGACATCTCCAGAAAAGAGGGAATAGCAGAGCTGTTTCATTCTCGATAGACACGAAGACACGGGGATGGAAGCATTTAATTTATGATTAAAAGTGGACTTTTCGCCCAAATGAAGTAGAACTGCCCATAACTGTCTCCCCATCAGAGTTTGAGAGAAACGCCAAAATTTAGAATGAAACAGCCCTGGAGGGAATAGGGAATAGGGAACGGGAACGGGCAAGATGCCCATTCCACAAGACTATTAAAATCTCAAGTGCATTTATGCAACTCCCTACTCCTCTACTCCCCCATTCCCCTACTCCCT
>NZ_CEZPJD010000001.1:0-9661 GCF_983059655.1 Okeania sp. | reverse complement strand
TCAAGTGCATTTATGCAACTCCCTACTCCTCTACTCCCCCATTCCCCTACTCCCTCACTCCTCTACTCCCTAAAGTCCTAAATAACCCCTTGGTGTAATCATCCAATTATTATAAATACCTGTAGATTCATTACCAATCAAAATTACTGTCAACATATCAATAGAAAACTCCAATAACTTATCCAGATTTGTCAAGGTAATTTCCTCATTTTCTCGATAAACAGACCGGACAATTGCTACAGGAGTTTCTGGTTTACGATATTCTAAAAAGATATTCACAGCTTTAACTAATTGTTCTGTTCTTTTCAGGGATTTAGGATTATAAAGTGCCACGACAAAATCCGCCATTGCTACAGCATTTAAACGTTTTTCTATTACCTCCCAAGGTGTTAATAAATCGCTTAAACTAATAGCACAAAAATCGTGCATCAAAGGCGCACCAACTCTAGCAGCAGCAGATTGTAAAGCACTAACTCCAGGAAATACTTCTACCATAGGAATTTTACCATCCCAACCTGTAGCTCGAAGTTGTTCTAAAACTAATCCTGCCATGCCATAAATTCCACAATCTCCAGAAGAAACTACTGCGACATTTAAGCCAAAATTTGCCAATTCAATTGCTCTTTCTGCTCGTTTTTTTTCTTGAGTAATAGGTAGTCTTTCTACTATTTGTCCAGGATTTAATAAGGGTTGAATTAAGTCAATATAAAGAGAATAACCAATAACAACATCAGCATAACTAACAGCCATTTGAGCTGCGGGTGTCATCTGTTCTAATTTTCCGGGACCAGTGCCAATTAACAATAGTTTTCCAGTTCTTCCTGTATATTCTTTTTCAGATATAGCCACAGCAATAGTTGCTGCTCCTGGTTCGCCTTCTAGACGGAATATTTGTTTGCGGACTAATAAATTGCCTTCATTAATTCTCTGAAAATTTGATGATAAATTGTCAGTATTCTGTTTTGATTCTGAATTAAGATTATCTTTTTCTTGTAGGTTTAATATCTCGCCGTCTACATGGTGTTTATAATTTGTTTTAATTTGAGTATCTATCCATTTCTCCCTTATTCTTTCCTTCTGAATTCTAAATTCTGAATTCTGAATTCTGAATTCTTTTGCCCCTAAAATTGCAGCAGCTTCAGCAACACTGGGAGTTCCTACTTCCTGAGCAACAATATTAGAAGGAGTAGGTACTTCAACACAGCTCAATAACTCTGAAGAAAAAGTCCGCAAAGGTAAATTTTGTTCCTGACAAAATTCTACTAACCCTATTTCATCAGCTTTAAGATCGATAGTAGCAATTCCTGCGATCGCTCCCTCCGCTAAATGATTAACTTTAAATACTTTTTGAATAGCAGTTGCAATTAATTTTTTAGAAGTACCTCTTTCACAACCAACCCCTATCCACAAAACTCGTGGATGCCATTGCACTTTCGGTAAATCTGAATCTGGAGCAAACTGGCGTTGAGTAAAACTAATCCAAATTCTGGCCTTGGGAGTAGGAGTAGAGCGATCGTCTACTTCTGGAAATCCAAAATAAAATGAATGATTCTGGGGTAAATGCTCTTGCCATAAAATCGAACCCACTTCCTGAATTACTTGTACAGTTTCTCCTCTAGCAACTATTCCACTGACTTTATTCCAGTTTCCTTCCCCTCGTTGCCAACCAAAAGGTTTACCCAAAATATCAACACCAGGTAATTCTAAATTATGGGATGCACCTGTAATAACTGGGGTAGCGCTCAGGAGGCGGGCGAGTACATTAGTTAGTTTATCAGCACCACCTTGATGTCCACTACATAAACTAATGACAAATTTACCTGCTTCATCCAAAACGACTACTGCTGGATCGCGATATTTATCTTTTAAAAGTGGAGATATTAAACGTACAACTGCACCGCTGGCGAGACAGAAAACTATGGCACTATAGTTTTGCCAAATATTTGCTAGATGATTTTTCAGAGAGTCGTTGTAAATTTCGACATTGGTCGTAGAATTGGTTGTATGTTGACAAGACTCTGGTATCCACAGAGTTGCTCCAAATGTTTGGCAAATAGGTTGTAATAGTTTTATTGCTGTGGGAGTTGTGGCGATCGCTGCTATAGGTTGAAATTCTTGGCCAATTAAATTCATTTTTTAGGTGTTTAGGTATTTGAAATAGATAGGCTATTTATTAGAGTTCAGAATCCAGGAGTCAGAATAAATATCTTTAATGCCATTTTTATGCGTTAAAGAATGCTTACTAAATTATCTTTTTTGTCAAATTTATATCTCTTGTAAAATCTTTTATTAGTGCTTACTATTTGTAACATTCTTTTTTTTATTGCTATTACAGCAATTTGATAAATGTTTGCTACAAATACTGGAACTGTTTCTAGTAAGTCAATAGTCAGTAGTCAGCTAGATTGAGCTGTTATTATCATTTTTGACCCTGAAATAATTCTCCAAGTGCTAAATATACATCTGACTTTAATCATTTTTGTTGACCAAACTATTCGTAACATTCTTTTTTCACGCTTGGTATTACACAAAAGAAAATTATACTCTATTTGTAGGGCTGAGGAGAGGTAATTTTAATTATTAATTATTAATTGTTGAAAACCTTCTTCAAAATCCACTTTTTCTACAACTCTCCTATGCTATTTGCTAGTGCTATCCACTGCTGCACACTTAAATCTTCTGCACGAACTTGAGGGTTTACTTTTAATTTTTCTAGTAATGGGAAAAGGCGATCGCGTTCAATAACTGCCTTAAGATTATTCCTTAACATTTTCCGTTTACTAGCAAAACCTAATTTAACTAACATTTCCATTTGTTTTGGGTTATTTGCCTGGGGTTCTATTAATTGAGGGCGTAGTCGTATTACTGCTGAATCAACTTTTGGTGGGGGATAAAATGCCTTGGCAGGTACATCACAAATAAATTCACAGTTTGCTAAATATTGAATTTTTACTGATAGGGAACTATAAGCTTTTGAGTCTGGTTTAGCGCAGATTCTATCCGCTACTTCTTTTTGTAATAATAAGACGATTAGATCATAAGTATTAGCCACAGGTTGGGCAATTGTTCCTAATAGTTTTTCCAAGATTGGACCAGTAATATTATAAGGTATATTCGCCACAACTTTATTAGGATTTTGGAAAGTAGGAAATTGTGCTAAATTTGTTTCTAAATCTAGGGATAAAATATCTCCTTGTAACAATAAAAAATTTTCTACTCCGCCAATTTTTTTGACTAATTTTTGACATAAATCTCTATCAATTTCTACTGCAACAACTGACCATGCTATAGGCAATAAACGATGAGTTAGAATACCTGTACCTGGCCCAATCTCTAGGACGCGATCGCTATCTGATAATTCAGCAGCTTGAACAATTTTATTAAGTGCTTTGTCACTCCTCAGCCAATGTTGAGCAAATCTTTTTCGAGGTTGAATAGTCATAATATATAGCAGTCTTATTTGAATTTAAAAGATTGTAGATTTGTAGGAAACATCTTAACAGGGAACCGAGAAAATAATTAACAAAAAAATCAGTTAATTATTGATGATTTTAATTTTTTTTACAACCAATTTATAATTACTATAGCAGTCAGGAATCAGATGTGAGAATTGAGGTTTTCCTTTAAAGTATAGAATATAGCAGTTTTATTATTATATTTGTTTTTTCCCTATTCCCTATTCCCTATTCCCTAAAGCAAAATTCTCCAATATCTTACAACTAAAATCATATTGCTGTATATGTTTAATTTTGTCTACCTATGTCAAACTAAATTTGAAACTTTATTCAGAACGGATTTTCGTGTTATATATATTAAGTTATCAAGTTTAGACTGTTCAGAAAAAATCACTTTTTTGGATAAATTTTATGCCAAGCTCCGATCAAAACCAAGAACAAAAAATACTCACTTGTGATGATAAACTGCTTTGGGATACATGGTTGTCAATGTTCCATTTTCCTACCCTTACTGTAGCAGACGAGCTAGGACTTTTTTCTTTCTTAGACAAAAAGCCAGCAACTGCTAAAGAAGTAGCAACAAATTTGTCTTTGGGACCCCGTGCAACTGAAGCACTTTTGGGAGTAATGACATCACTAGGTTATCTTGCACAGTTTAATGGCAAATTCCATCTTACCCAGGTATCGCAAAATTTTTTACTTCCTCAGAGTCCTTACTACTGGGGTGGCATACTGCATTTTATACGCGATAATCCTCTATCCCATTCAGCTCTTTTAGAGGCATTCCGCAATGATAGGTCTGGTATTTACGACGAGAAGGATGTTTGGGAAACTCACGAAACAGATCAAGAAAAAGCTCAGGCTTTTACCAGACACATGCATAGTCAAACTCTTACTCCTGCACTTGGTGCTGCTTTGAGAGGTGACTTTTCGGGTGTAAAACGTCTTCTAGATGTAGGAGGTGGTTCTGGAGCTTTTTGTTTTGCTTTAGCTCGGCGTTACCCCCAAATGCACTGTACTATTTTAGAATTACCAACGGTATGTGAGATAGCAAAAGAATACATAGCAGAAGCTGGATTATCTGATAGAGTGGATACTTATGTAGGAGATTTTTTCCAAGATCCTTTTCCTTCTGGTTACGATGCAGTTCTATTCAGTAATATTTTTCACGACTGGGGATGGGAAAAATGTTTACATCTAGCAAAACAAAGCTTTGAAGCATTACCAAGTGGAGGTCGCATTTATCTAAGTGAAATATTATTAGGAGATGGAAAAGATAACCCCCCAATTGCCACTTCATTTTCAATGTGCCTGTTTTGGGTTACTGAGGGTAAACAATACACTGCTAATGAGTTTTATCAAATTTTGCAAGAAGTTGGGTTTGAAGAAATATCAATAGTTCAAACTCATGTTTATTATTCACTTGTTAGTGCTAGAAAACCTTAATGAAGTCAGACAGGAGAGCTGTCGATAGGGCAACAAACAAAAGTTGTTTTTGTAACGGGAATTTTGAGCAAACTGACAAAAACATTTCCCCTATTCAACTCCGTCTTACCGAAGAATTAATAATTCAATAATTCAGGTAAAAATCCTCCCCTTTCAAGGGGAAAAAAATAAATATTTTCCTTTTATTCAATCAAGAGCGGTTTTAACCAGAGGTAATTATCAATTATCAATTATATAATGTCCGGTAGCATCGGTCTTGTATAGTAAATAGGCAATAGGCAACAGGCAACAGGCAAGAAAAAAACTTAAATTTCCTGTAGATATCCACGCTAACTTTTACACAAACGATACCAACGAACATGATATTATCCATTATGCATTAATGAATTTTTACTTCTCCCTCACTCCCCCACTCCCCTACTTCCCTACTCAACAAAATGTAGAAAAGTTTTTGAGAAATGGTATTAAGGAGAGGTAATTATACCATTTTCAAAAAATACTGTTACAGTGCTTTATTCTGTTGCTAGGAGTTTTAAGATTAATATTGTAGCAACCTTTTTTGAATTTGGTCTTATTAATTATTAATTATTAATTATTAATTGTTGAACTATTCCCTTTTTCCTCCTGAAAAGATTTCCAAATATTTTGAATTAGCATGATTTGCTGACCAATAGGGAGATAGCGCTCAAGGGACAAAATATTCCGATCGTTTTGAAAATCTACAAAATTCTGCTGAAATGCCTCATAAATTTTCAGGTTCATATTTAATAGTTGATCGTCAACAATGTTTAAAACTAATTGTTCTTGATTACTACAGTTCTCATTATCCTTAATAATTAATTTACCTGGACGAAGAACAAAATCACCAGAATAGTCAAATTTAATCCAGAAATCTACTTCTATATTGGGCTGAGTATTTTCTTCGTCAAAATAAATTTTTAAACGCCGTTCCTGAATATCCCATAGGGGATGTTCTTTTTTGATTGCAGCATTGGCTAGCATATCAATATTAGAACGAACATGAACTTTATTTTTAATATTTTTTACCTGATAAATAGCATTAACAAATGTATTTGTACCGCTAACTTCTGGCAGTGAACAATAATGATTAAAATCAATTATTCCTATTGAAGAGAGTAACTGTAAAGCATGGGGTAATTCAAGTAATGGTGGGTCTGTAGTATAGGCTAAACCATTTTCTTTAGAAAAATCAATTTCTACTTTATATAAATTAGGAATACTCGAATTATTATTTGAAGTTAGAGAAAGCTTTTGTTTTTTTTCCTTGATGATTTTTTGTATTTCTCGTTTAATAAATTTAGGAAAATCTGAATAATACCACTGAGAAGCAACTGCTGCTTTTATTTTATATCTGTCAATTATTTCTGCAATTTGCAGCATTTCTTGTCTGTTTATTACAACTGGTTTAGGTAAAATAAAGTTTTTTACACCAGCGTCAATATATAATATTAATTGTTCATAAACTAATTCAGGCTTTAAAGCTATCTCAATTACTTGTCTGGCTTTTTCTTGGTTATTTAAGTATTTAAAATAGTTATCATGCCATTGACGAAAACTCTGAAATAGATAAGTTTGTGGTTGATTCTGACCTAAAATACTATCAGTAAATAATGAGGAAGTAATTACTGGATCGACAATAGATACTATTTCCCATAAATATCCATTTTTGGCATATTTAGTTCCAATGTAATTTTTTCCATAACGTCCATAACCAACAATTGTTGTTTGAAAAGTTGAAGCTCGATTTGATAGATGAGACTGACTATCAGGACTTTTGGTGACAAGTGAATTTGGTGAAAAATTAAATTTTTCTGTCATATTAGTTTGCAATTACTTTAAGAATCATAAGTTAATTTAAACTTTTTTTTTGCTGTTGTCAAAAAATTCTCAGGTAGTAGTGGATCGAGTGAGACTTGAGACATTTTGTTCACCAATCAATATATAGAAATATAGAAGAGCAGGATGGCTATATTTAGAGACTATTTTAAATAATAAATATTTGATATAGGAATCATGAATCAAATGTGAGAATTGATATGTTCCTTAAAAGGATACAATATAGGAATTATATTGTTCATATATATTCATTTTTTTCTTCTTCTATGTTCCCTATTCCCTATTCCCTAAAAGTTTTCAAGATCTCACAACTCAAATCATATTGCTATATAATTATATGCACATTTTTTTAGGCTGATAGCTGATAGCTAATAGCTGATAGCTAGTTAATATACATTTAATTCCTTAATAATTTTTTCTCGTTTTTCTGGAGGAGATTGTGGCAATTTATTTCCGAGTAAAAATTCCAATTCTGGAGAGATAATTATAGTTCTATTATTATCTATTTTGATATGTTTTTCGACCTCTTGCTCCGTTAAAATCTGTTTGTTTATATAAGTTTTTAATAAGTTATGAATAATTAGAAAAGAATGATAAATAACTGATGTTAACTTACCTCCGGGAATATGAATATACTGTTCACCAGTTTGATGCTGATACTGATAACGAATAGGATTATGATCTCTTTTAGCAGCTTCTAATTGATTTGCTGGTTTTTTACCAGGATAAACCTGAATATTTTTTTTCACCTTTATTGGTTCTAACTGCGCCACCCAAGGTATCCATTGAGATACTCCTTTTTGAATAGCTTGGAGAATAGAAACTTCATTTCGACTATCAAAATAATCGGTTTCACACCTTACCCAACTTATCCAGTTTTGAGGTAGATTGATTGGAACTTTATCAAGAGGAATATAGAGTTCTGCTTGATTATATTCTAATCCATAAAAAATAGCCAAACGATTTTGACCTGCTTTGATAATTCCTCCGTATTGTCCACGAATTAGTAAAGTGCTGGAGAAACTGTCTATAAATTTAGGAATTTTAGTCTTGAGAGTTTCTGGAATTTTATATAGCCCATACACTTTTAATTTAACAATATTTCCTACTTGTTTTTCTCCTGAAAATGAGGGGATTGGAATTTCTAAACCTCTAGCATATGCTGTATTAATTACTGTGTTAAAGTATAATTTTTTTTCCTGGTTAATCTGTAGTTCAAATCCTTGCTCGCTTAGTTGAATATTAGTCACTCGATGATGAGTTTTAAGATTAATTTTCTGCTCTTTTATTAATTTATTAAGTAATTGAATTAAATGACTACAATATTCGCCGATATTTAGAACTGGTTGTTTAACTTTAACCGCGCCATTAAATAAATTTTTGTCTCCAGTTCCCCACAAAATTTCTTCTGGTTCTATTTCCTGAACCAGTTCTTTCGCGGAGCCAAAAATTTGCTCTGATGGATAATTATTAATATGGTTATTATAAATTTCAATTAAATTTTTACTAACATCTTTGAGAGTTACACCTTTTTGATAAATTGCCGTATTTCCTTTGATATTAGGAGCTAAGTAATTCACATAATCATCTTCAAAAACATAGTCAGGCATGACTTTTTTAAACAAAAGAGTTTGTTTAAATAAAAGTTCTAATGTAGAAAAATGTCCTCCATAAACAAAATGATGTAAAATTCCTGTATTATTAAGAGAAGCACTATAATGATTTAAAGGGGTAGATTCAGCCTCTAGAAGTGTTACTTTGGCAATTCCTAATTGAGAAAGAATAGAAGCAACAGAAATTCCCATAGCTCCCGCACCAATAATAGCGATTTCTTGTTGTGCTTCTGGAGGAATATTAAATAGTTTTTTGTTAGACATAAATCACCCGTTTCAGTTATTAGTTATCAGAGGATATCTGAAAAGTTTTTTGATACTGAATTTTGCCCCCCCGAGCAAGCCAACTTTGGGGGGAACAAGAGTCAATTTGCTATCTTTAAGTCCCCCAATTTTGGGGGATTTAGGGGGCTTAGATGTAGCATAAGGGACTTCTCAGACAACCTCTCAGTACCTCTGCAATAAGGAGGCAAGAAAATAAAGTTATTTCTAAAGTCCTGGACAACACCTTAGAAGTAATTAATAATTAATAATTAATAATTATCTCTCCTTGAAAAAAGAGGCTTTAAACCTTAACTATTTGGTAAAGCAAATATTAATATGAGTAGATAACTTTTTATCTTACTAAAATCTCTACTATACTTATAAATAGATTAGATATTAATAGGAGACTAGCTTCAAGCCTGTTTGGCTCTCAATTTTTTATATTATAAACAATTTTAGAGGTAAAAAATGGCACAGACCAAAAATCAACTTACACTAGAAGAGTTTCTCAAGCTCCCACCAGGAGAAGAAAATATTACTTATGAACTTATTGAAGGAGAAGCAACACCCAAAATGTCGCCAAAAAAATTTCACTCTAAGCTAACTCGTGCATTACTCTACTTAATAGATGAATGGTGCGAAGGAAAAGGAGAAGTTTATCCAGAATTAGCAGTTAAATTAACAAAAAAAGGAAAAGATTGGATGCCTGTTCCAGAATTATTATATCTTGCTGCCGAACGTTTTCCTGAAGACTGGGAAGAAGATGTCCCTTGTTCTGTACCACCAAATTTAGTAATAGAAATAATTTCTCCTGGACAAACATTTGGTCAACTCATAGCTAAAGCTAAAGATTATTTAGATGCAGGTGTATTAAGGGTATGGGTTGTTGATAGTAAAGCCAGGAGTATTACAGTTTTTTACCCAGATGCACCGCCACAAACTTATATGGGAAAAACTCTACTTGTAGATTCTTTATTTGAGGGATTAGAATTAACTGCAGAACAAGTATTTAACAAAGCTGGAATT